>CAZCLE010000026.1:0-14072 GCA_964499445.1 uncultured Dehalococcoidales bacterium | reverse complement strand
CGGTCAATGACCTTCCCCGCCGCCAGTATGGTTAAGTCGGCAAACTCCTTGCGCAACTCACCAATAGCCTCATCCCGCTCTCGCTGAATCTCGGTGCGTGCCCTGTTGATAAGGGATTCAGTATCTTGCTTGGCTTCCTGCTGTGCCTGCTGCCTGACCTCTTCCCCGGTCCGCACTGCCCGGGCGACTAGTTCCTGCCCCTCCCCACTGGCAGCCTCAATTCGCTTCTCAGCCTCTTCCTCGGCATGCGCTGCCTGCTCCTTAATATACTCGGTCTGCTCCATGCTCTCCTTAATCTTCCGGGAGCGCTCGTCAAACATTCTCATTATCGGCCGGTAGGCAACCAGATACATAAGACCAAGCAGGATAGCAAAGTTTATGATTTGCGCTATCAATGTTGGTAAGCTGATACCAAGATTGGCAATACCACCCATTATCGCCCCCCTTTATAACTCTTGACAAATAACGACCACGATAACTCTACTAGGTATCTCGTTTGACTAATATACACTGCCCATTCCCTGGAAAGCGATACGGTGTACTAACCAGAGAATATAGCCAGAAATATCAAACCAACGAGCAACACTGCTCCCAGGATGGCTGAAGAAATAATAATTGCTATAGAAATAGGTATACCATCTTGTCCCATAATAGCCCCCCCTTATTAACAATTACACAATCATAGCCAGAATGATAGCTACAATCAGGACATAAATCCCGATAGCCTCAGCGAAGGCGGTAACCAGAATCATATTGGTCATGATTGGTCCCCTGGCTTCAGGGTTACGGGCTAGTCCCTGTAATGCCGAATAGCCAATAAGCCCGATAGCCAGTGCCGGTCCTAACATTCCCAGACCAGCCGCCATCCCTATCGCCAACATCTTCATCACTTCTGGAGTCATCCCTTAATCCCCCTTTCAACAATTAATAAATGGTGCCAATATTAATGCGCCTCTGCCCCATGATGAGCCACGGCAAGGGTAAGAAACACCAGAGTCAGCCCACCGAAAATAAGAGCCTGCACAAAGCCGACCAGCAACTCTAGTCCGTAAAAGGGTAAAGCCACTACCCAGGGAACCAGAAACATCACTATTAACAGCAGTATCTCACCGGCGGTCATATTGCCAAAAAGACGGAAGGTGAAGCTGACAATGCGAATCAATTCGCTTAGTGCTTCTAACATGCCGACAAAAATATTAATAGCTCCACTGAACATCTCGCCCATGCCAGCCTTGAGCTTACCGCTAAATACCTGCTTTAACCCTCTCCCAAGACCACCCACATTAACAAATTTTGACAGGTAGCGAAAGCCACCGAGCGACCTTATGCCAAAATACTCAACAAAGATAAACGACATAAGGGCTATAGCCAGGGGCATATTAATATCGGTATTAGCTGGCCGCAGCAGGTGTACGTGCTCACCCTCCGGCCCGGTAATATATATTGAGCCAAACCCGGGAAGCAGACCCAGCCAGGCATTCATTATGACAAAGAGAAAAATAGTAGTTACTACCGGAAAGAACCGGCGCCCATTTTCCTCACCGGCCACCTCCTGGCAAAAGCCATAAAGCCAGCCAAGGATAGACTCCAAAAAAGCCTGCAGCCTTGATGGTATAAGCTTTACCTTACGAGTAACCGCATAGGATATCCCTACCAAGACGATAATGGTAAGCCAGGCGGCAATAACACTATTAGTAATGGGAAAGCCAAATATGTTGAAAACCACTTCGGCCGGAAGCTTAGGGTCAGGTCGGGGAACAGAAAGCCAGCTAGGTAATCCTAAATCACCCAGCATGCTCCTGCCTATAGGACCAACTATAAAACCAACGACAAAAAGAGCCAGAAAAATAACTAGAAGCCCAACTATAATCGGGAAGGAACAACCCAAGCAGCCCTTCTTAGGCACTAACTATTCTCCCTGTCTCGCTTATTATCCATAAGGGGTAAAAGCATGCGATAAACGCCGTAAAAAGCAACCACAATTCCAAGAATTAATCCGACTATCCAAAACAGGCTTGTATCTAGCCTATTATCAATCCAATGACCACCAAACACCCCCAAAGCAATAGAACCGCCAATAAAAAACCCAACACCTATCAGCCTGAGAGCAGCTACCCGCCTACCCATACCAGTCCCAAAATTCCCCAATATCGCTGCAAAGTATATCAAATCTACCCTCTGAGGTCAAGCACGCCCTTGGAGACCATCTATTAACCATCATCCCTGTATTAGATAGGCTTCGCTCCTCTTTTTAGTTATTAAACCACATTAAAAAGCCCTACGTCTCTCAGTCCTAGGGCTCTTAAAAGAATATGACCATGTCTGGTAATGTTTCTAATCCTTAACTACACCAAACCTACCTCTGGCTAAAAAGTCGAGAAAAGTCACCATCAAAGCCCTCCAAGAAATTATGCACATCCAACATCTCATCTGCGGTGAGCCTGCCCACACTCTTGAACCTGTCCAGTTCCGCCTCAGTGAGGTCAGAAGTAATAAACTCAGGCTCCGCACTCTCCTTAACTACTGCTGCCACTAAACACCGAGTGTGGCAAGCCGAACAAAATGCCTGCAAAAACCACAAATCTTGGCTGTGACCAAGGACACTAATGCTATCTACTTCGTAACCCTGCCCGCAAACACCACATTTTATTGAAGCCATCAACCTTTTGATAATGCCTTCTTCCATAATCCAACCTAATAGAAGCCCTAGTTCAGGATTTACGCTTATCAAAGTCATCTAAATCAAGGGTGTTAATGAAGTCATGGAACGCCGACATCCTTTTCATCTCTTCTTCGCTAACCTGTTTACCCTTGCCGCCGGCCTCACTTTCTTCGGGGATAGGTTTACCTGTCTCCTTGTCTAATAGGATACCCGCCTTATCTAAAACCGCCTCATCAGTATAGATAGGCACCTCAGCCCTTACTGCCAGTGCCAGGGCATCGCTGGGGCGAGCGTCAACCTCCATCTGACCTCCGTCCACATTAAGGATAACCTTGGCATAAAAGGTGTCATTCTTAAGGTCGCTAACGATGATAGAATTGATAGTAGCCCCCAGGGTATCAATTACCGTTTGTAGCAAGTCATGAGTTAAAGGCCTCGGTACCGTAACCCCCTGCAATTTTACGGCTATGGCATCTGCCTCAGCCGGACCAATCCAGATGGGCAGATAGCGCTCTGCATCCTTCTCCTTCAAAATTACCACCCGTTGATAATTCATCAGGCTAACCCGGATGCTGTCAATAGTCATTTCAATCATAGCCATAACCAAACCTCCTCCATTTCTCAGCCAACGTATCCAATTTTACTCCACCTCAATCACCACTGTCAACCAGATTTAGTTGCAAGGTTTTATTTTAACTAATATGATATAATTAAATCACCAGAAAAGACTCTTAACCCTGACCACAGGAAGGAGACTCTATTATGCTCAAGGGACAGCAAAAGGCAGTGGTTTGGTTCAGTGAAGTCACCAAAAAGGACATAGCCACTGTCGGTGGTAAAGGGGCAAATCTGGGCGAAATGACCAACGCTAATATACCCGTTCCCCCCGGCTTTATTGTAACCGCTAATGCCTACTACGACTTTCTACAATCTTCAAAAATCACCGGTAAAATTCGCCATCAACTAGAGCCGCTAGATGTCAGCGATAGCAAACAGCTTCAACAAACCTCTACCGAGGTTAAACAATTAATCTTAAACGCCGCTATGCCCCCCGAATTAGCTAAAGAGATTAAAAAGGCTTATATAGAAATGGGCGGGGGCCTGGTTGCGGTACGCTCCTCAGCTACCGCCGAAGACCTGCCTGAAGCTTCCTTCGCCGGTCAGCAAAGCACCTTCCTTAATGTCCAGGGCGAGGAAGAGGTAGTTAATGCCGTTCAAGGGTGCTGGGCATCCCTCTTTGAAGCCAGAGCTATTTTCTACAGACAGCAACAAGGCTTTGACCACTTTAAAGTTGGCATCGCTGTCCCTGTCCAAAAAATGGTGCAATCTGAAGCTTCTGGGGTTATGTTTACCATTGAACCGGTGACCAGTGATACCGGCAAGATTATTATTGAGGCGATATACGGTCTGGGTGAAGCCCTCGTCTCGGGAGAGGTAAACCCAGACCTGTACATTGTAGATAAAGAAGGGCTAAAGATTAGCTCCAAAAAAATGAGCCGACAAGACCGTCAATTAATAAGAAACCTAACAGCCGATGACAAAGACACCAATATCTGGGCACCAGTTGACGCCTCAAATCAGGCTCTGCAGAAATTAACCGACGATAACATAACTAAGTTAGCCAAGCTGGGAAAACAGATAGAAGACCACTATCAATTCCCCCAGGACATTGAATGGGCAAAAGAGGATAAGAAAATCTTTATCGTCCAAACCCGTCCGGTAACCACTATCAAAGAAACAACCGAGGTTGAACCTGAAATCAAAGCCCCGGTGCTTCTTTCCGGGGCAGCCGCCAGTCCGGGTATAGCCTCAGGACCGGTCAAAATAATACCTGACGCATCCCAAATAGACCGGGTGCAAGATGGTGATATCCTAGTTGCTGAGATGACCACCCCTGACTTCGTGCCGGCAATGAAAAGAGCGGTAGCTATTGTAACCAACCGCGGGGGCAGAACCGCCCACGCTGCCATCGTCAGCCGAGAGCTAGGCATCCCCTGCATAGTCGGTGTCGAACGGGCAACAACCACCTTGGCCAATGGCCAGATAATCACTGTTGATGGCTTACAGGGCAAGATCTACGAAGGTAAAGTAACTAGAAGAATAAAAACCGCTTTTATTTCCAATATCCTCAAGGAAGCGATTAAGACCAGGACCAAGGTTTATGTAAATCTGGCTCAACCTGAGCTAGCTGACAAAGTAGCGGCACACGATGTTGACGGCGTGGGTCTACTCCGAGCTGAATTCATGGTTGCCCAGATTGGTGAACACCCCAGTTATATGATTAGCCAAAACCGAGGTCAGGAGTTTGTGGATAAGCTGGCTAATGGTATCAATACCTTTACCAAAGCCTTTAACCCACGTCCGGTAGTTTATCGAACCAATGACTTCAAGACCAATGAATATAGGGAACTCACCGGTGGTCAGGAATACGAAGAGGTGGAAGAGAACCCAATGCTCGGCTATAGAGGAGCCTCCAGATATATTATTGACATTGACGTGTTTAAGCTGGAAATAGAAGCGATTAAGAAAGTAAGGCAGAACTACCGTAATCTATGGGTTATGATTCCCTTTGTCCGAACTGTGGATGAAATGGCTAGGACTATAGAAATACTGGAGTCTCAGGGACTGAAGCGCTCGGCTGACTTCAAACTTTGGATGATGGTTGAGGTACCGTCTAACATCTTTCTCCTGGAGAAGTTCCTTGAACTCGGCATTGATGGTATATCCATTGGTTCCAATGATTTAACTCAGCTCATCCTGGGGATTGATAGGGACAGCGAAAAGTTAGCCAGTACCTTTGACGAACGGGATGAAGCGGTGCTTATCGCCCTGGAAAGGGCGGTTAAAGTATCCAAGAGTATGGGTGTCACCTCCTCTATTTGCGGGCAGGCACCTTCAGTATACCCCGAGCTTACTGAAAAATTGGTGGAATGGGGAATCACCTCGGTTTCAGTAAGCCCGGATATGATTGGCGTCACCAGAGAGATAATTGCTAAGGCAGAAGAGAAATTGAGACTTCATGGTCAGTCGGCTTAATATTCGCCAGACAATCGAGGAACGAGAAGAAAGCCTGTCTCCTTATGCCGCCAAAAGTAGGTTGTCACGGGGCAGGCTCAAGCCAGAAGAGCCCTGCCCGGTGCGTACCGCCTTCCAGCGTGACCGAGACCGTATTATCCACTCCAAGGCTTTCCGCCGCCTCAAGCATAAGACACAGGTCTTCATCGCCCCCCAGGGTGACCACTATGTAACCCGGCTCACCCATACCCTTGAGGTTTCTCAGATAGCTCGAACCACAGCTCGAGCCTTAAACCTCAACGAGGATTTGACCGAGGCAATTAGCCTGGGACACGACTTAGGTCATACCCCCTTCGGTCATGTGGGTGAGGAGGTCTTAGACAAGCTCTATCACCTTGGATTCAGACATAATGAGCAATCTCTGCGAGTTGTTGACCTTTTAGAAAAAGATGGTCAAGGACTCAACCTCACCTGGGAGGTGAGAGACGGTATTGTTAATCACTCCAAGTCAAGGGCGGATATCCAGGGAGAGGGCTCGGGAAAGGCAAGCACCCTGGAAGGGCAGGTGGGTAAGATTGCCGATGCCATCGCCTATATCAATCACGACATTGGAGATGCTATAAGGGCGGGTATTATTACCGAGAACGATTTACCGCTGTCGGCGGTTACGGTATTAGGTCGCTTTCATTCCCAGCGCATCAATACTATGGTATGTGACATTATTGAGCACTCATGGTCGGTAACGGGTCATAACATTGAAGAACACCCTACCATAGGGATGAGTCCTCAGGTTCTGGAGGCAACCAACAATCTCCGTGAATTTCTTTTTGACCGGGTATATAATGTACGCTCAGCCGAGGACGAAGCCGAAAAGGCAAGAGAGGTAATTCGCCTGCTGTATAAATACTTTAATGAGCATCAAGACAGGCTACCACCAGAATACCATGCTTACAGTGAAGAGCCAGAACGGAGGGTGGTTGACTATATCGCCGGTATGACCGACCAATACGCCCTGAAGACTGCCGAAGAGCTGGCACTACCAACAAGAACCAAGTCTAGATAACAAAATTACTAAAGGGGAGACCAGATGAGGGAGACTAAAGTTAAGCAACTCTCAATGTTTGGAACTCAAGAGTTTCCCTCTTATGAGAAAATAATAAAGGGGAGTCTTAGATGGGCTGTGCCCCTCTAAAGAAAATATCTTTCCCATCCCTCTGTTCAAAAGGAGTAAAATATTAAAGGAGAGTCAAAGAGAGGCGAAGCCTCTCTTATAACCCATTCCCCCTCTCCTTTGAAGGAGAGGGGGATTAAAGGGGTGAGGTAGAACATAACCAGATGAGCGTTATCGACGAGATAAAGCAAAGGATAGACATCGTAGACGTGGTTAGCCAGTATGCCTCTTTAAAAAAGACGGGGCGGACCTTCAGAGCACTATGTCCCTTCCACAGTGAGAAGCACCCTTCCTTCTTCGTCTATCCTGAACAGCAGAGCTGGCACTGCTTTGGCGCCTGTAATACCGGAGGCGACGTTTTTGCCTTCGTTATGAAAAAGGAGAGCATTGACTTTGGAGAGGCGCTGCGTCTTCTCGCCCAAAGGGCAGGGGTTACCATCCCATCACGGTTTGAACCGGGAGCTGAGGGAAAGGAGAAGGAAAGAGCATACCAAGTTAATGAGGCAGCCGCCCAATACTTTCATAACCTGCTGGTCAACTCTCCGTCCGGAGACAAAGCACGAAACTATGTCGCCAGCCGAGGTCTGACATCAAAAACTGTTGCCGAGTTTCAACTGGGCTACAGTCTAAATAGCTGGGACGGCTTAAAGCAATATCTAACGGAAAGAGGCTATACCGAGGGTGAACTGCTGGCCGCTGGTTTAGTGATTCAGACCGAGGAAGGTAAAACCCATGACCGATTTCGTAATCAGTTGATGTTCCCCATACTTGATGCCAGAGAACACACCACCGGTTTCGGGGCCAGAGCGCTTGATGATTCGTCACCTAAATACTTCAACTCGCCACAGACGCCAATCTTTGATAAAAGTAGCATCTTATACGGCATAAACCTGTCCACGGCAGCTATCAGGCAGCAAAATATGGCGGTAATTGTCGAGGGCTATATGGACACTATCACCGCCCACCAGAATGGCTTCAACAACGTGGTGGCTTCTATGGGAACCTCGGTTACCGAGAAGCAGGTCAACACCCTGAAAAGGCTAACCAAAAATATGGTGCTAGCCCTTGATGCCGATACCGCCGGAGAAGCAGCCATGCTACGGGGTATAGGTTACGAAAACACGCTTGATGCCGAGGTAAAGGTTATCATCCTGCCCAGAGGCAAAGACCCTGATGACGTTATTAGAGAAGATAAGCAAAACTGGCAGCACCTGATGGAAGAAGCGCTACCTGTAGTTGATTATGCCTTCAATATGGTTACGGCTAAGCTCGACCTGAAAACAGCCAGGGATAAGTCTTTAGTCGTAGACAAGCTTCTGCCCACCGTGGCTGAGATAAAGGACACCGTGCGCCAAGCTCACTATTTGCAGAAACTAGCTCGCCTACTCAAACTTAGTGAACGTAGCCTGGACGCGGCTCTGGGAAAAATCAAAGCTAGCCAGGGTAGACGCCAGATTAAAGAGCCAAAGCCACAAGCTATGACCCGGGCTCTGCGCCCGCTTTTGTCCAGCCCTCTTGAGGAATATTGCCTTGCCCTGATTCTGCAGCACCCTGAGCTTAAAGACAAAGGTGAAGGTCTTTTACCAAAACATTTCCAGAGCAGCGAAAACCGTGAAATCTTTATCGCCTGGCAGCAGGCTAATGACCTGTCATCACTTAAGGCTCAGCTGGATACTGCTCTACACGAGGAGCTTGATGCCCTAATTAACAAGAGCTTACCCGCCAACCAAATAGAACCAAAATATGATAACTGTGTCCGCAGGTTACGGGAAATATTTCTTAAAAGTCTGGAAGCCAAGAGAGCGGAGATATTTGCTCTCGAAGCCGAGTCAGGAGGCACCGGTGCCGACCTGGCTAAACTTGAAGAGGAAGGGATAGAACCTAGTATTCAACTGAGAGAGGTTTTTGCTCAGAAAGCTAGACGACGTCAGGAGCAACAGAGGTAAGAAATGGACTCAGAAAACAGTGAGAACTCTACACAGTTCCTACCCCAAGAAGATAAGAACGAAGAGGAGACGCCTCCAAAGGAAAGACTAGCCGAGGAGCCTGAACCCCCGATAGCTCCCGAGCCAGAAGCGCCGCCAGAACAACTGGAAGAGCCGGAGGTAGTAGACGACCCGGTCCGTATGTACCTCCATGAAATTGGTAGAGTGCCCCTCCTCACCGCCAAGGAGGAAAAGAGCTTAGCCAAAAAGATAGAGGCGGGTAAACACATCTTGAAGATTAAACAAGACCTCCGACAGAGATATGGCCGACCACCTTCAGCAACTAAAATAATAATGGCTATACTCGAAGAGCTAGGACGGGCTCCTACTATCATCCCTACCCTCCAAAAACAGCTTGATTTAGCCCCTACCACCAGCTTTATCGACAGCATCACCAATGCTAAATTGCGAGATAGTATTGATGGCGCGTTAGACCAACTACTAGTCCAAACTATTGCTAGCCAGATAGGTAAGTCCATAATTGAAACGGAACAGATTCTCATTAATCTGTCACTAAATAGCAGCCTGTTACCCGAGGAAGTCCTTAATGCTATCGAGGATAGTGTCTCTCTGTCTGACATAGAGAACCTAGTGACCAGATCCGATTTCACTAATTCAATTCAGGTTCATGAAAAGCAGCTCAAAGACTACCTGGAAAATATTGAGCGTGAAGCTGAAAAAGCCGAGAAGCACCTCACTGAAGCCAACCTGCGTTTGGTAGTCAGCGTAGCCAAGAGACATGTCGGACGAGGTATGTCCCTCCTCGACCTTATTCAGGAGGGGAATATCGGGCTAATCAGAGCCGTAGAGAAATTTGATTACCATAGAGGTTATAAATTCAGCACCTATGCCACCTGGTGGATTCGCCAGGCTATTACCCGAGCTATAGCCGACCAGGCTCGTACCATTCGCATCCCGGTTCATATGGTTGAGACCATAAATAAATTGCTAAAGGTAAGCCGCCGCCTGGCACAGGAACACGGGCGAGAGCCTACCCCCAAGGAAATCGGTGCCGGAATGGAAATACCTCCAGAAAAGGTCAGAGAAATAGTTAAGGTAGCCCAACTGCCCATATCACTGGAGTCGCCTATAGGTGAGGAGGAAGACAGCCACCTGGGCGACTTTATCGAGGACCGTCGGGCTTTGCCACCGGTTGATGCCGCCACCAAGCGACTGCTCAAGGAGCAAATCAGTGAGGTGCTGTCCACCCTTACCCCCAGGGAGCAGCGAGTGCTCCAGCTCAGATTTGGGCTTGAGGATGGGCGAAGTCGCACCCTGGAGGAAGTGGGCAAGGAGTTCAATGTAACCCGGGAGCGAATCCGCCAGATAGAAGCCAAGGCACTGCGCAAGCTGCGCCACCCCAGCCGCAGCCGAAAACTAAAGGATTATCTGGAGTGATAATAAAGAGGGGGCATTGAACACTTCGTCACATTGTTACCGCAAGGGTAACCTGCACTCATTTTACAAGAGGCTCTGTTTGGTGTATCATACAATCAATAGTTGCAGTTTAGGTTATTACAAGCTTCTTAGAATCACCTCAAATTCATCTAGTATTGGGTGACCGGAACTCTAACTAAAATTTCGGATAGAGGAGGTTATCCAATGAGTTTTCAGAATAAGACACTAAGTTGTGGCGATTGTGGGGCTGCATTCGACTTCACCGCTGAAGAGCAGGAATTCTACCAGTCCAAAGGCTACACCAACGAGCCAAAGCGCTGCCCCTCATGTCGCCAGGCGAGAAAGTCTGAGCGGGGCGGTGGCGGCAGTTACGGTGGTTCCAGTAGCTACGGCTCCCCGCGACAGATGTTCCCAGCGACTTGTGCCTCATGCGGCAAACAGACCGAGGTACCCTTTGAGCCGCGCGGTGACAAACCGGTATACTGCAGCGACTGCTACCGTAAAGTAAAACCGGCTAGATAACACCGATTTGAGCTGTAAAGACACACAGGCCGGGAATACCCGGCCTGTGTGCTTATTGTGGGGTTCCCTGCCTGTACAAATACGCTCATTTCCCCAATGTATTCCACCCTGTAGTTTAGAAGTGTTTCAGACTTTCCAAGTACTTTGATGTCACGAAAAGCCATTTCGTTCAACACATTTCAAACCTAATATGGGCAGTTTAAGAGGGGCGAAGCCCCTCTTTTTTATTTCTTCCCCCTCTCCTTTGAAGGAGAGGGGGACCGAGGGGGTGAGGTAGATAAAAAATCCCCTGACTATGCTAAAATAACTAAACAAAGGTGGTTATCTGAGGAGCTTTGCCGGTGATTCCTATTAAGCTATCAATGCGCAACTTTATGTGCTACCGGGACAATGTCCCGCCCCTCCTTTTTGACGGCATCCACACCGCCTGCATCTCCGGTGAGAATGGCAACGGCAAGTCAACCCTTATTGACGCTATGACCTGGGCACTGTGGGGACGAACCAGAGCCAAGAGTGATGACGACCTCATTCACTCCGGTCAGCCTGAAATGGAGGTGGAGTTTGGCTTCGCCGTAGGTGAGCAGCCATATCGCATCATCCGCAAGCACTCCAAGCCCAAGCGACGCGGGCGCTCGGGGCAAACCATACTAGAATTCCAGATAGCTACCGGGGATGGCTTCAGGTCAATTACCGGCAACAGCGTCACCCAGACCCAGCAGAAAATTATTGATGTCCTACATATGGACTACCCCACCTTCACCAACAGCGCCCTCCTCCGGCAAGGTCATGCTGACGAATTCACCATCAAGCGCCCCGTTGAGCGTAAAGAGGTATTAGCTGATATTCTGGGACTTGCCGTCTATGATGAACTGGAAGGGCAAGCCAGAGAGCTGGCTAAACAGCAGGAAACGGAAAAGGCTCTAGCTGAGAGCGCCATCAAAGACATTATTGATGAATTAGACCAGAAGCCGGTCTACCAGGCTGAGTTGGCACAAGCCGAAGGCGAGCTCTCCCACCTAGAAAAGATAATTAAGGAGCCGGAATCCAGGCTCAATCGCCTGCGACAGAAAAAGGAATCCCTGGATAATAAGCAGGAGCAACTAACCCAGATAGAGGAGCACATAACCACCACCAGAAGAGAACTGGAGCGCCGGGACGAGGAAATTAAACAACACCACTCCCGCATCAAAGAGTATGAAGAGTTAATCGCCCAGCGCTCCACTATAGAAGAAGGCTATGCCCAGCTTACCCAAGCCAGGAAATTAAATAACGAACTCGACCAAAGGTTTAGACTGGTTTCCACGCTAAACGAGCGCAAGCACCATTTAGAGATGACCATCGTCCAAGCCGGGAAAGCCCTGACTACTGACCATGCCCTGGCTCAAAACAAAATCGCCGAACTGGAAGCTGAAACACAAAAACTGCCCCAGCTTAAAGGTGAATTACAGCAAATACAGGTTCAACTGCGCCAGCTGGCTGAGCCAGAAGAAACATTACGCCAGAAAAGGCAAAGCAGCCAGGAGCTACAAGCTCAGTTTCATTACCTGGAATCCAACCAGACCCAGCTAGAACAGGAAATAAAGGAAATAGAAGAAAAGCTCCGCCTGCTGCTGACTCAGGAGGGCGCTAAATGCCCGCTATGTGAGACCGAGGTTGGTAGGGTAGGTCTACAGCTAATCGAGACTAAATATGCCGCCGATAAGCAGAGCAAGTCTGATTCTCTAGAGTCAAACCGAGCCGAGCTAGCCCAAACCAAAATAAAGCTGGAGTCGCTGGAAAATGAGACATCCCGGCTAGAAACCAGGCTAAACCAGGATAGAGCCTCAGCCCAGGGCAAAGCCAGCATCCTCAACCAGCAGATTGCCGAAGCTGAAGAGGCGGGTAACCAGCTAAACGAGGCCAGAAAAAGCCTAACCGAAATTGAAGAGCGCCTAGCCAGGAAGGACTTTGCCATTACTGAGCAACAGGCACTAAGGGAGCAAGAAGACGAATTAGCCAGGCTTGACTACGATTCCCGGCAGCATGAACAGGTGCGTCAACGCCTGATTAACCTGGAACAATATGAAGACCCCAAGCGAAAGCTGGAAGAGGCCGATAGGCTCATCAACCAGGAAAAGGAGGCGGCTTCCCGAGCTGAGGTAGCGGCTCAAGAGCTGAGGCAGCGGCTGGAGGTTGATAAACAAAAAGAGCAAGACCTGAGTCAAGAACTGGATTTACTTCCCCAGCTAGTCAGCGATTTAACCCAGGCTGAAACTGAATACCAAGCGCTAGTTGCCCAACAACGCCAAGCCCAGGAGATAATGTGGAGCGTTAAGGCAAAGCTCCAGCGCTGCTCGGAACTGGAGATAAAAAGGAAGGAAAAGGAAAGACTACTGGTTCAGGCGTCAAGGGAAGAGAAGATATATAAAGACCTGGTTCAAGCTTTCGGCAAAAAGGGAATACAAGCCCTGCTCATTGAAATGGCACTCCCCGAAATTGAAGCTGAAGCTAATAAACTATTGGGACGGATGACCGATAATAGAATGCACCTAAAAATTGAGACCCAGCGGGAAACGAAGAAAGGAGATTTACTAGAAACCCTGGATATTAATATCTCTGACGAGCTGGGAATGCGAAATTATGAAATGTTTAGCGGTGGTGAAGCCTTCCGCATTGACTTTGCCATTCGTATTGCCCTGTCCAAGCTACTAGCCCGACGAGCCGGAGCCCCACTGCCCACCCTGGTCATTGATGAAGGCTTTGGCACTCAAGACAGTACCGGCATAGAAAAACTTAAAGAGGCGATAAACTCTATTCAAGACGACTTTGACAAGATACTGGTTATCACTCATATTGAGGAGCTTAGAGATGCCTTCCCCACCCGCATTGATGTCATCAAAACTGCTGACGGCTCAACGCTTGAGATGAGCTAGCTATTTTACAGACCGAGGTCGGCAGCAATTCCCTGCATTGCCTTCAACCCTAGCTCAATAAACTCGTCAAGCTCAAGTCCGAGTTCACTACACTGTGAAATCTGCTCTCTATTTGCCCCAGCGGCAAAGCTCTTTTCCTTAAATCTCTTCATTACCGACTTAGTTTCAACACCGGCCAGTTTTTTATCGGGGCGAACCAGAGCCGCAGCCACGATTAAGCCGGTTAGCGGGTCGGCGCAAAATAGAGCCTTATCCAGCTTTGTCTCCAAGGGAACGCCATGGGCAGCATTATGACACAGGATGGCATGAGCCATAGCCTCACTAGCTCCCAGTTCCCTGGCCAGGTCAGCCCCCAGCTTACTATGCTGGCTCATATCTCCTCCGGTAAGCTCCATATCAATATCATG
>CAZCLE010000025.1:0-14648 GCA_964499445.1 uncultured Dehalococcoidales bacterium | reverse complement strand
TGGTGTCACTGCTGGCGGTGTCACCGTTGGCGGTGTTACTGTTGGTGGTGCTTCTCCCCTTTCCTTAACTGTAAACGAACCGGTTAAACCGTTAACCTCTATTAAATAAGTGCCAGCAGTGTCCTTAGTGGTGCTGAAGCTAACCAGTGCACTGTCACCAGCAGCAATTGTTACCTTACTGCTGGCTTCGGCTACATCGTTTATGTTGAGTGTAACCTCATAGATACCAGGCTGACCGGAGGTATTGGTTACCAATATAATGATATTTACCGTTTCACCAGTATTAACCTCAGTAGGAATTATGAGCATGTCGCTGGTGGCAAAAGCTACCGGGTGAATGTAAGCCAGGATGGTAAAGGGAGTGAAGTGCCTGATTAGTCCGGTGATGGTATTGGTCTCGGGGTCAACAATCCAGAACTCAAGGGCAACCCACCCTCCAGTCTCCTCATCCCACATAACGGGAACCAGGTCTGCTTCAGCAGCTCCCGGCGGTATCAGGCTCTCGTTATAGGAAAAGGTGAGGAATATAGGCGGGTCGAAGGTGGCCCCATCAGGCCCAATGTCATAGACCGTTCCGATAATGATGGTACCTTCAGGCGGGTCGTATGGCGGCTCTTCCATCGGTATAATACTTATCTCACTGAGGGGGAACCTATCCCCGGTAAGACCCTGGGTACCTTTATTAAGTGTTAACTGGGCTAGTCTGTCAGCGGATAGGATGGTAACGCGGTGAGTAAATATACCATTGACAGTAATCAGGGATGATATATCCCTAACGCCTGGGGGTGGGGGTGCTGGAGCCCCGCCGCCGCCTCCCCCATCAGGTGGGGTCGGGGTAGGTGATGGGGTGAAGTCTGGCAGGGCAGTGACAGTCACGGTGGCATTTTGGCTGCCACCAATCCCGGCGACCAGAGAGGCTGGGAGCCCATAAAGCAAGTCCAATATTAAGATAAGAATAAGCGCATAAACTATTCTTTTCACTACCTGACTATTCCTCTTACCCACGACTATATCCTAGCCGTAGATGTTATGCACGCTGTCTCCTCTTCACTAGAAAAAATACAACCCCGCCGACAATAACCACCCCAATTACCGGGCCCAGAATAGCCCAGGGGGAGCCCGGCTCTGCCTCCGGCGGGACTGGCCCTGGCTCTCCGGCTTCAGCCGTTATGCCCACGCCGCCACCACCTTCAACTGCCGGGGTTTCAGTCTCAGTCTTTTCTGGCTCCTCAACCCTGGTGCTGACAAATATCCGGGAGCAAAGCTCAATTCTTATCATGCCCGCGGTGCCTTCCTCCATAAAGCTAATCCATACCTCGGACTTCTTGCCGCTGTAGTCGGCATCCTCAGGCATAGCCACGGTTACCAGGACTTCATCCTTATCACTGGCACCAATGATTACCCGGCTCGGAGTAGCCGTAACCCATTCCAGGTGAGGAAGGGCATCATAACCCTTGTCTTCGGCGGTATAATCTGGTTCCCTGGCTCTTACCACGAAGGTTGCCTCGTAGTCATTCTGGTTATAAATGGTGATGGGGAACTCCGCCCGTGCTCCAGGATACAGATTATCAATATAGACCTTTCCCGGGTCGATACCAAAGGCAGCCAGGGCAGCAGCCGGAGATAAGAGCACCCCGGCTACTAACCCTAAGACTATTAAACCCGAGATAAAAAATCGTCTCATTTTACAACCTCTCTGTTTAATCTGGCGCAGCAGATAGTGTTACCGTGCAATCCTGCGGGTCGCCGTGAGTGAACGAAGACGGCGCGTCAAGCTGCAATTCCCATTGTGGAGACGTGATGGTGGGACAAGCGTTTATTAACAGCACTGCACTTCCGGCTTGACCTTCTAGAGTTATATCAAACAGTCCACTTCCGCCACTGGCGCCATTACCTTCACCACTGCTCGCTTTTAGCTGTCCTGTATCCGCACCCGGGGCGCCATAAGTCCAACTGTTAGAACCTGAAGTGAATGCCCAGTCAGTGGTAACCTGAATGGTAATGTCTATGGCCACCCCACTGCCGTTGGTAATGGTAAAGAAATCGTTCGCTGTCTGGTCATCCACGCCTGCCGTCACCGCACCAATAGCCCAGGTATCTGGCGCATTAGCGATCTCGACATAGCTTGGGCTGGCGGTGACGGTGACCGTGTCGGTGGTAGCCGCCAGAACTCCACTGGCGGGAACTATCACCAGAGCCACCGCTAATACTACTGAGATAACTAACCTTTTCATTTTCTTTTTACTCCTTTTTTATATTCTTAGTTTCTTTCTCTCCCGGTTTTTTGGTTCTGTTCACATCTCATGTCACCTCCTTGGTTATTCTCTTTATTTATTTCCAACACCTGTCAATCTCAGGCTTGGGTGGCTGTCAAGGTAACCGTCCCCGATTTTGACCCTCCATCGGTAAAAGTGTCTGGGGCTAAAAACTGAAGCCCCCATTGTTGTGTCCCCCCTTCTCCTGCCAGATCACTTACCAGGGGATTGGCACTACTCTTCGGTACAACAGTGAGATAATCGTTTCCTTCGACTTCCCCTGCACGCCCTGCTCTCAGACCGTATATATTTGTCCCGGTGCTGGCATCCTCAGAAAGCGTCCAGGTAACTCCCCCCTCCATATCACTGCCACTTATGGTGATGTTGACATTAAAAGCACTGTTATTGGTTACCGTAAAGTAGGTCAGACCTGTCTTGGTACTGGAACCTGCGTCAACGGTACCAAAGGCATAATTATTGCCGGTAGCTGAATCATTTGAGATATCCGGTGGTACCTCCCAGCAAGCAGCTTCATATAAAGAAGCAATATAAAGCTTATTTGCATCTTGATAATACCTCACTTGCATTTTAGTCACTGATTGAGTACTGCCAATCACATATTCCTGATAAGAGCCAACGACTAATAGACCACTATATATATTTTTCCAACCATCGCTATAATAAACATCCACCTCTATTTGAGTAATTTTAACATTATCTCTATCTGACCAAATTTGAACCCTATCGCAAAAAATAGCCGCATCAAGAGTAAGCTCAATATAATTACCCCAGCCAGCAGCACCTCCAAAAGTAAAGGTAGCATATGTTAAAGTATTCTCATCATGGGCATTGGCTGGGTCAATCCACCCATTAGGAACATTTCCAGTAGGACTTACCCAACCAGGATTGGCATAGGCTACCCCGGAGCCAACAGGAAGGACACCAAAAACCAGGGAAGCCAGTAGAGTTAATAATAATGGAAAGTAAATCCGCTTCTTCATTTTCATTACTTACCTCTTTGCTCCTCAGTCATACCCTTAGCAATACTCTTTAAGATAGTAAGGATTCCGATAACCGCCCGCTGGGTCTCAACCGGCTCCTGGGCTAATACCTTGGCGACATAAGGGTCAACCCGGCTACCAATATAGCCCGGACTCTCCTCGGCTAGGCTGGGAGGCTGGGGAGGCAGGTAGCCAGCCAGGGTAAATAGCTCACGCTCCTCAAAGTCTAGAGGCTTGGCGATTTTGTGCAGGATACGGGCTGAGGGAAAACGCTCACCCCTCTCTATGCGACCCAGGTGTGATGGAGATATACCTGACATTGCGGTAAGCTCCTGTAGTGTCATCGGTATCGCCAGCCTTTGCCGTTTGATTATCTTGCCTAGAGTATTCTTGCTGTCGTCGTTCATAGCCATTATAACCAATTAACCTTACATACTAGTAGAAGTATTTATAAGTGTATTTTAATATTAGCCCTGACAGATGGCAATAGTACAACAGTATAATTTTTATGGTACTTAAGTATAAAAATATTATACAACAATGCTTTGCCAACTGGTAAAAGCCAACCCTTATTTAAGTTTGTATCTACTTCCATATTAGCCTGCTGAAATTAAATAGGTAGAGAAAATAGGGTTAAGATTTCGCTAAAATTTCAGGGGGTATTTTCTCTACCGGTGCTCTTTTTGGTTTTTGACGTGCTCTTGGAGAATTTTAGCGATTAGCACCTTGAGATACAGGCCCTCATGGGCGGCTTGCTCTTTAAGTTGCCTGTGCAACTGCTTGGGTAGAGAACAACGAACTTCTGGCATAACAATCACCTCACACAAATGAATTACACACTGTCGTTGCGTGTAGTGGTGGAAGTGTATTACATCCCACAATAAATGTCAAACCCTCAATGGGGGGTGGGATTGCCACGCCTTCGGCTCGCAATGACAAACGGAGAAGGAGATGTGTCACTAATCATACGGACGAGAATGCTCCCTTGACGGCTAAAGCTAGGGGTTATACAATAGCACTGTTGAAAAAGATGGCCAAGAAATACGATGTTATCATTGTTGGTGGCGGTCCGGCAGGCATCTTTGCTGCTTTAGAGCTCTCCCAGGTAACCGACCTGAATATATTGCTGATAGAGAAGGGTAAGGATATTGATGAGCGCAGCAATCTGGTTTGCGGTCTGGGTGGAGCCGGTGCTTTTAGCGATGGTAAGCTGACACTAACCGCAGAGATAGGAGGTCGGCTCAAGGATTATATCGGGGAGAATGATACTGAAGCCCTGATTAAGTATGTTGACGGCATATACCTCAGGTTTGGCGCTTCAGATAAGCTCTACGGGGTTGGGGACGAGGTTGATGAGTTGCGCCGCAAGGCTTGTCGGGCGGGACTGCGTCTGGTGCCGGTGCCTCTGCGGCACTTGGGCACTGAGCGCTGCCGCATGGTACTTAAGGCGGTGCGGGATTACCTCCTTTCACGCCTGGAACTTCAGCTTGAGGTGAAGGCGACAAATATCATGGTTAATAATGGTGAGGTCAGGGGGATTGAAACCGAAGCCGGGGACAGGTTTGACTGCCGTTATCTGATTCTGGCGCCGGGCAGGGAAGGGGTGGATTGGTTGGCTAAGGAAGCTAACCAACTTAACCTGACCCTGCATGGTAACCCTATTGATGTCGGGGTTAGGGTTGAGGTGCCAGAGGAGGTGATGGCGGAATTGACCAATGTGTTATATGAGGCAAAATTGGAGTTCCTGTCCAAGAGTTTTGATGACCGGATTAGGACCTTCTGCATGTGTCCGGGGGGTGAGGTCATTATGGAGTCTACCGGGGGTAGTGACCCGGTAATCACGGTTAACGGACACAGCTATGCCGATCGTAAGAGTGGCAACACCAATTTTGCTCTGTTAGTAAATACAACCTTTACTGAGCCGTTTCGGGAGCCTATTGCCTATGGTAAGTATCTGGCTAGGCTGGCTAATATCCTTAGTGGTGGAGTTCTGGTGCAGCGCCTGGGTGACCTGATGAAGGGTCAGCGTTCTACCCCAACCCGGATTAAGCGGGGCTTAGTCCAGCCTACCTTGAAGGAGGCTACCCCTGGTGACCTTAGTTTTGTCCTTCCCTATCGTCACCTTACCGGGCTTATGGAGATGCTTCAGGCAATGGATAAGCTGGCTCCGGGCGTGGCTTCACCCCACACCTTGCTTTATGGGATTGAGGTCAAATTCTATTCCTGGCGACCTCAGCTTAGCCCCAACCTGGAGACTGAGATGAGTAACATGTTTGCTGTTGGTGATGGAGCTGGTGTTAGTCGTGGTTTAATTCAGGCATCAGCTTCGGGGGTAGTGGCGGCTCGTGAGATATTAAGGAGAAATGGACGTTAGGATGGTAATAAACAACCAAACTAGAAATATTGTAGGTCAGGTTTCAAGAGGGAGGCTGATGCTATGTGACTGATGTAAAAGCCGGAGATAGGGAGAGCTTTGAGAGTTTGCTCAGGCGGTTTAGCAAAAGGGTACAGCAGGCCGGTATCCTGTCTGAGGTACGCCGTCGGGGACACTTCGAGAAGCCCAGCGTTAAGCGTAAGCGGAAGGCGGCGACTAAGCGACGCAGGACAGCTAGAGCAGCGAGAATAATCAAAGGTTAGCCAACATTATCTAAAAATGGTGGGTTAAAAATGGACGCAGTTTTAAAGCAAAAGCTGGTGGATGACCTTAAGCAGGCGATGAGGGAGAGGGATAAGGTAAGGGGTTTGGTTATCAGATTGGCGATGGCAGCCATTAAAAATGCTGAAATCGCTCGGCAGGCGGATTTAGATGATGGAGATATCCTTGGCATTATCGCCAAGGAGGTCAGGCAGCGTCATGAGAGCATTGAGGCCTTCAGGCAAGGAAATCGCCAGGACCTGGTGGCTCAGGAAGAAGCGGAGTTAGCTATCCTTCAGGGGTATCTACCTCAGCAGATGACCCGTGAGGAGATTATGACCGAAGCTCGCCGGATTATCGAGGAAGTGGGGGCACAAGGACCGGCCGATAAGGGAAAAGTTATGCCCAAGCTTATGGCTCATCTTAAAGGGAGAGCCGATGGGCGGGAGATAAACGCTGTAGTAACTGAACTGCTGGCTTCATAATCACCGGGTTAGAACCGGCAACCTGAATTTTTCCTCTTTCTGCGGTAAGTAGATATTGATTACCTATCCCCTTCTCCTTAAAAGGAGAGGGGATTATTTGGGGAGGGGCTTGGCTCCTGCAAACTACCCTTAAATAAATAGCTTGAATATGGTGTCTTATTTGTCCCGGTATAAGGGTGTTAGGCAATGTATAGAGTAGAAGTTAGTCTTAAGAGCCGCCTGCCGGATGCCAGGGGACTTGGTCTGGTTAAGGATATCCACGACCTGGGCATAACCACGGTCTCCAATGTCTATGTGGTGGATATATACTGGCTGGATGCGGATTTGACGCCCGATAAGCTGGATATGGTTTGTCGGCGCCTCCTGGCTGACGCGGTAACTCAGGAATACCAGCTTTTTACCCCCTCAACCGATATTAGGGGAGGTTTGGAGGGGCGAAGCCCCTCCAAAAACAATCTTCCCCCCTCTCCTTATCAAGGAGAGGGGGATAAAGGGGGTGAGGTTGCTAAGCCAGTTCATACTATTGAGGTTGCTTACAATGCTGGTGTTACCGACCCGGTTGAGGGTACGGTAATGAAAGCGCTTCAGGATTTGGGGGTAGAGGGAGTAAGGGCGGTTAAGACCGCCCGACGGTACCTTATTGAAGGGCAGCCGGATGAACTTCAGCTAGAAGCTATATGCAGTAAGCTACTGGTAAACCCGATTATCCAGCATGTAGTTACCCCGGAAGAAGTGTGGTTTCCGGATAATCCTCAGTATAGTTTTAGGCTGAAACGAGTGGCTCTTCTGGAGTTAGACGATGCCGGACTTGGGGAAGTGAGGCAGCAATTCGGCTTTTCTGATGAAGAGCTTCAGGCGATTAGAGCCTACTTCCGCAAGCAGGAGCGAAACCCCATCGATGCCGAGCTGGAGACGCTGGCGCAAACCTGGTCTGAGCACTGTGTCCACAAGACATTTAAAAGCAAAATCTCCCTGGGCGGGGCAACCATCGATAACCTGCTCAAAAGCACGATTATGAAGGTGACCGAGGAGCTGGGGAAGCCGTGGTGCCTTTCCGTCTTTGAGGATAATGCCGGGGTGATTGATTTTGATGGTCGTTCTGCATTGTGTTTTAAGGTTGAGACCCACAATCATCCGTCGGCGGTTGAGCCCTATGGGGGAGCTTCAACGGGGATAGGTGGGGTGGTTCGCGACCCGCTGGGCACCGGGTTAGGTGCCAAACCGATATTGAACACAGACGTATTCTGTTTCGGTCCCCCCGATTACCCGTATGAAAAGCTGCCCAAGGGGGTGTTACATCCGCGCCGTATTTTTAAGGGGGTTAGGGCTGGTGTGGCTGACTACGCCAATCGCCTGGGGATACCTACCCTTAACGGCGCCATACTCTTTGATGAACGGTATATGGCTAATCCCCTTGTCTTTTGTGGGACATTAGGTCTATTGCCCAAGGAACTTTCCCGCCGGGGGAGGCAGCAGGCTGGCGATTTGGTGGTAGTGGTGGGGGGTAGGACCGGGCGCGATGGCATACACGGGGTAACCTTTGCCTCGGAACAGCTTACCGAGGAATCAGCCCTGGCTTCCTATAGCTCAGTCCAGATTGGCAATCCCATCGTGGAGAAGAAGCTTATTGATGTTCTGCTTCAAGCCCGAGACCGCGGACTATACTGTCGGATAACTGACTGCGGTGGCGGCGGTCTTTCCTCAGCCGTGGGCGAAATGGCTGCTGAAACCGGGGTGCGGGTTGACCTGGACAGGGTTCCGCTAAAATATGCCGGTCTTGCCTATAGTGAAATATGGGTATCTGAATCTCAAGAGCGGATGGTGCTGGCTACCCCACCGGACTGCGTTGACGAGCTACTGAGTCTTTTTGCCAGCGAAGATGTGGAGGCGGCGGTAATTGGTGAGTTTACCGACGACCGACGACTTCAGCTTCTTTATGAGGGGAACCTGGTCTGCGACCTGGATATGGAATTTTTACACCAGGGTCGACCGCAGGTAGAGAGGGAGGCAGTATGGAAGCTGCCACAGCATAAGGAGCCTGACTTTGCCCAACCGCCGGATTTAGCTGAAGCTTTACATAAAATTCTTGGCTCGTGGAATATATGCAGCAAGGAATGGGTAATACGCCAGTATGACCATGAGGTGCAGGGGGCTAGTGTTCTCAAGCCTCTGGTGGGTAAGAATAACGATGGACCGGGCGATGCGGCTATTATCCGACCGGTTTTAGACTCGGATAGGGGGGTAGTTGTCGCCAACGGCATCAATCCCAGATATGGGGAAATAGACGCTTACTGGATGGCGGCATCAGCTATTGATGAGGCGTTGCGGCAGATTATAGCCGTGGGGGGTAATCTGCAACGGGTAGCTTTACTGGATAATTTTTGCTGGGGTGATGTCCAGCAGCCTGACATACTCGGGGCTCTAGTCCGGGCCGCCCGGGCATGTTACGATATGGCACTTGTCTATGAGACCCCGTTTATTTCGGGTAAGGATAGCCTCTACAATGAGTTTGAGTATGAAGGCAAGATTATCTCCATACCCCATACCCTGCTCATCTCTGCCATCAGTGTTATGGGAGACGTGAACCGCGCCGTATCCATGGATTTAAAGGAAGCCGGCGACCTGATTTACATCGTGGGCACGACTCAGAACGAGCTGGGAGGGTCGGAATATTTTAAGCTTCACGGTTTTACCGGTAACAATGTGCCCAAGGTGAATCCGCACCGGGGGAAAAAGCTGATGGATAGGTTGAGCCTGGCTACAGAAAAGCGCTTGGTTAAAGCCTGTCACGACTGTAGTGAGGGCGGCATCGGTGTCGCCATTGCCGAGATGGCGTTTGCCGGGGGATTGGGGGCAAAAATTTCCTTGCCGGCGGTGCCTCTTGGTGAGCCTATAGGCAGAGATGATTTTATCCTTTTCTCGGAGTCAAATACCCGGTTCCTGGTTGAAGTGGTGCCAGAGTGCAAAGATGGGTTTGAAGAGATAATGGCTGGCATTAGCCTGGCTGATATTGGTCAGGTTACCGGTTCAGAGGTGCTTGAGGTATATGGTTCGGGCGGCAGGAAGTTAATAGCTGCTCCGCTTAGTGAATTGAAAGAGGTCTGGCAGAAACCACTCAGGTGGTAGAAGTAAGTGGCTAAGGTAAGAACACTAATAATGCGTGCCCCGGGGACAAATTGTGACGCTGAGGCTGTGTTTGCTTTCCAGCAGGCGGGAGCGGTAGTGGACTTAGTCCATATTAATCGGCTAATCAGCGGTGAAAAGAGGCTCTTCGACTACCAGATAATGGTCATTCCCGGTGGCTTTACCTATGGCGATGATATTTCCGGGGGTAAGGTACTGGCCAATGAGCTTAAATTAAAGCTTGGTGAAGATGTACTGAGGTTCATTGAAGGGGGGGGGCTGATTTTAGGCATTTGTAACGGCTTACAGGTGTTGGCGAAAGCCGGTATCCTGCCGGCGACATCAGAGGATAGCCCGCCACTATTAACCCTGTCCCCCAATGATTCGGGCAAATTTGAGTGTCGGTGGGTGTATCTGACGGTAAACAGCCAGAGTCCCTGCATATTTACTAAAGGAATAGACAGGCTGTATCTCCCGGTGGCTCATGCCGAGGGAAAGGTGGTAGCTGATCCCGAGACCCTGTCGGATTTAAATGTAGTCCTGTATTACACTGACGAGCATGGAAACAGTAACGCCGGCTATCCCTATAACCCCAATGGTTCGGTAGGTAATATCGCCGGCATTTGTGATGCCTCAGGACGCGTTTTTGCCCTGATGCCTCACCCTGAGCGCCATATCCGCCGCACCCAGCACCCCCAATGGACCAGAATGAGAAAAGAGGGATACGGGGACGGCTTCCAGATTTTCCTGAACGCGGTTAAGTGGGTTAAGGGTGTGTGAATTTAGCCTGAGGTCATGGTTTCTTGTGATGAGACCTAAGTAAGACTGGGGGGCAATTTTTGATGCCCGAACTAGTATTTAAATCTCTGGTTAAGCTGCTTAGAGCTGGTATCTGCTATGAAGACCAGAAAGGGTTAACCGATTATTTGAAGTCACAAGATATCGCGCCACATTGGGGCACACTGCTGATAACTATACCTCAGTTACGGAAAAAATACGCGAAAGCGATGACTGCACTTCACAATGAATTGGTGCCTAACTACATTAGTGTCGATGGTCTATATGATAGCGTATGGAATTTATTCAAAGAAGTTGTATTGAATAAAAGTGTTTACCAGACAAGTTCGAATCTAGATGTGAAGATTAGCGACTTCTGTAGAGAAGTCAAAAAACCACTTAAGGTTTTTGATGTCGTATATGAAGTTAGGAATTTTGATGTAGGAAGTCAGCGCTTTAATCTTGGAAATGTTGAAGTATTTAAGTTAACATCTGATTATTTGCGAAGTTTAGGTCTAGACGAAGAGACTTCGGCTATGGAGGCTAGAGTGTTTACTAAATGGGTAGGCAGGTCTGTTGCCAAAGTGGAGGTAAATGCATCAGAAATAGACAGAGCCTATGAGTCGGGCATAATTAAGGTTAACAGCATTCTTAATGTAGTCAGAGTGGCTACGGTGTGGGAAAGGCTCTCTCGACTTCATGATGAGATGTTCCTGTGGGAATTAGGTGACAGTTTGGCTATACCAAAGGTGAGGCCTAAAAGGGGCACTTTGTGGGGTGTGAGCTATCATTCTCGCCACCACCCTTTAATTATACCTATGGGGGATAGTCTTGCAAAAGGTCTAGAAAACACGAGAAGTTGGAAATATATACTCGATGGTAATTTACCCGAAGATATAAACCGACGCATAATTAAAGCTGTAGAATGGATTTCCCATGGTATTACCTCATATAGTTTGGATTACAAATTGGTCGACTTATGCACGGCACTAGAGATACTATTGTTACCCAACCATAAAGAGGGATTAAAGGGTGAGTTAATAGCATTAAGACAAGTATTGATAGGGCAGGGTTCATTCCATAGCCCTACAGGTATGTTATATTGGTATGAAAAGCGTTCTAGTATTATTCACACCGGTGCTTTAGAGGTTACGAGTTACTCGGACTATTGGCATTTGCTAATATGTTGTTTGGAAATTGTGCAAAATATTGTCTGCTTATCGCAGCGATATCCGCATATACATGAGCTGGAAGAACTAATTGGTATTGTTGAAAACAGAGAAAATCTTGAGTACCTCATTGAGCAGTGTAAAATAGGAATTCTTGAAGGCAAAGGGATAAATAAAATCAAAAAAGCTGCAGAAGAGCGTCTAATTGAACTAAAACAATAATTACCGTTTTAGTTTGTTCTTTCATATATCGGAGAGCTATCCCAAACAGTATAGTTAGCCCTAAGATGATACGGCTCTATCTAGCTCACGTTTCAGGTGAGCCGGTTTGGTGCCTGAGTCCAGTATTGCCCAGGGTAGCTTTTCCTCAATGTCCCACCTCTGGTGAGCATAGAAATCAATATCTAAATGGTATTTCTCGGTGGCTTTGCGCCAGCCAGAAAGTGATACCTCGTCAATATTAGCCAGGACCTCAGCCAATTTAGCGTCGCCCCGGGCTAAAACTCCCTGAATCTGGCTCCAGGCCGGGCTTTCCCATTTAAGCTTAATTCCCTTGGGCGGCAGGCTGTTTTTGAGCCGGGACAGGCGGCGATTCAGGGTAGGGAGGGGTGCCATAGGTAACCACTGGAAGGGTGTCCCTGCCTTGGGGACAAAGGGGGCAATATTGAGGGTGAGGCGGCAGCCGGTTTGCTGCCTATCAAGGATATCCTTACCCTTCAGGGTCAGGTTTATGATTTCCTCTATATCCTCGTCAGTCTCCGAAGGCAAGCCAATCATGAAGTAGAGCTTGAGCTGTTTTATCTTCTGCTCGGCAACCCTGCCTATCGCCTCCAGGATATCATCCTCGGAGAAGCCCTTTCTTATCACCTGGCGCAGGCGCTGGGAGCCAGCCTCGGGGGCAAGGGCAATGGTTCGGGCTCCCCCTTTAGCCATCTCGGTCAATACTGTGGGGGGGAGGGGTTTTATTCGCAGCGAGCTGATGGAGAGTCCAGCCCCTATTTGGCGCAGCTTGACCAGTAGCTCCTCTATTTGGGGGTGGTCGGAAACGGCCGGACCGACTAATCCCAGGCGCTTTCGGTATCTCAGTCCCAGCTTAGCCTGTTCTATCAGCTTGCCTATGGAGCGGAAGCGCATGGGGGAAAAGGCGTTGCTGACCAGACAAAAGCGGCAGCCCCAGTGGCAGCCCCGCTCAACCTCAATAAGGAATAGGTTGCCAAGCTCGGTGTCCGGGGTGAGTATGGTTGAGGTGGTAGGAAAGTCATCCAGATTTGCTGTCCACTGGCGAGTCACCGGGATTCCGGAATAGTATTGGGGCACATAGACGCCGGGTAGTGAGGCTAGCGCCTTTAGTAGCTCGTCACGATTGCCAGAAATGCCCTCAGACAACATGGGGAGCATTTCCGGGAGTATCGGCTCGGCTTCGCCAATACACAGGCAATCAAAGAAGGGGGACAGGGGCAGGGGATTAGCCGTGATGCAGGCACCACCGGCGATAACCAGCGGGTGCCGGTCATCGCGGTCGGCAGCATACAGAGGTATGCCACTGGCGTTAAGAATTGACACCACGTTGAAATAGTCAAGCTCATAGGTGATAGAAAAGGCAAGAACGGCAAAATCTGAAAGAGGTCGTTGAGATTCCAGGCTTAAGACGGGTAATTTTTGAGTTTGGTTCTCCCTTTCCCAGAAGGCTCGTTCACCAACGACCTCACCGTAGTTATTTAAGAGGTCGTAGATAGCGTGAACCCCCAGGTTAGACATGCCTACATAGTAGGAGTTGGGGTAGATAAGGGCGATGGGGATTCTACCTCCCCAATCTTTAATAATGGTGCCTTGCTCTTGGGAGAGCCGCCGTCTGGCTTTTCTAACTTCATCCCACTCCATAGGCTTGTCTACTTACCATTGGCTCATTTCCAGCAGCCTTTAGTAAACCGGGCGTTCATTGTCATTACCCTGTCGGCTACTGTCCTTAACTGCATGGAAGTTCGCTCCTTGCCAAATAGCGCCACCTCAACATTCTTGCCGTTGTCTTTGACTGCCTGAAGAGCACCTACAAAGTCATTATCGCCGGCGACGAGGACAGCCACATCATAATTGTTCTTATAACTGTGGGTTATCATATCGGTGGCTAGTTGTATATCAACCCCTTTTTCGTAAGGAGGGGTATGAGGCCAATTGTTGTAAACCAGTCGTCCCAGGCGTAGTTCGGTGTAGGGTATGGCACTTACCCCGTCAAGGAAGGTTTGCTGGTTCTTGTAGCGCTCAGGTTCTTCCTTGCGTCCCACTCTGGCATTATAGTAATAGATTCTTATTAACCGGCGTTTCTCCAGGAGCTTATGGCAAAACTTGCCTATGTCTATATCAGTTCTCTTAAAAAAGCCCTTGAGAGAGTGGTACAGGTTACTGCCATCAATGAATATCATCACCCTGTCTCCCATAAATCACCTCCTTCCTGATTATGTTGGATACATTATATAGCCTATTGGGGCAAATTGCGAATAGAGGGTGGGGGAACGATGTAAATGGTAGGGGATACTAGAAAAAGGGGCATAACTGTCTAGGAAGACGCAGTCGAAAAATTGAGGAACATAATCTAGTGCTCGCATTCATCTGTTTCGTTGAAGTTTATCGTATGCTTTACCTAGGTCGTGAACTGCTTTGACAGTTCACGCGCCTGGAATTAATCCCACTGCAGTCCCGAGCATTTCCTTTATTGCTTCTTTTCTTTGCCTGTGTTTGTATGCCTTTTTGCCATCTTAATCACCTCCTTTCATTTAGCACTTGGTATACCCGCAGCTGGGGCAGATGAAGCAACCCTCTTGATAGATGAGCAGGTTGCCGCAGTCGGGGCATTGCCCGGCCAGGTTTTTAGCCAGACCGTAGTCTTCCAGCTTGGGCTTATTATCGCCACCGCCTATATGTTTTTCCAGAACGCTGGCAATGGCGTCAGCGCAGGAGAGGACAGATTTACCTTCTTCCCAGGCGATGGATGGGCAGCGAATACCCCGGAGCTGCCTCACCACTGAGGCGACATCTACCCCTGACCTTAGCGCCAGAGAGATGAGTCGGCAGGTGGCTTCCAGTTGGGCTGAAGCACAGCCACCGGCTTTGCCCAGGGTGGAGAAGACCTCGCATATTCCCCGTTCGTCGGAGTTCACGGTTACATACATATAGCCACAACCGGTGGTTACCCTCTCGGTAATCCC
>CAZCLE010000024.1:0-15853 GCA_964499445.1 uncultured Dehalococcoidales bacterium | reverse complement strand
GCGGTGCGCACAATCATGCGGGTAGCCCAGGGCTCCCCCAGCTCAGGCATCGTCACCAGCGCCCCTTCTTCCGTTATCGGGACCTTACTTGGCGTTGGTGCTGGCGCTGGCGTTGGTACTACCTCTGGCGTTGGCGCCGGCGTTGGCGTTGGCTCTGGCGCTTTAGCGCAGGAAACAGACACCAGCAGGCACATTACCAGCATTAGTCCTAATATTACTGTCAGCTTTTTCATTATGGCAAACCTCCTCTATCAAGTAGTATCTAGGAGGGGCGAAGCCCCTCTTTTCTCCCCCCCCTCTCCTTTGAAGGAGAGGGGGATTAAATTGGGGCCCCCGAAAATCTTGATTTTTGGGGTAAATTAAGGGAGTGAGGTAGATAGTTACTCCACCACTGGTAACTCTTGGGCAAACTTTACGCTGGGGGGCTCAATCTCGGTGTGGGCAATCGTTCTCAGCTCAGCGATATTATCCCTGAAATCCTGAACAAAGGCATTGTATTCCATCACAAACCGGTTATACTGGTCTTTAGTCGCCTCCGGAATTTCAACCTTTGGCGCTACCTCATTAAACTGCTCTACCAGCTCAAAATAATGACTGTTTATCAACCACAGCTCATTTAAGTAGGTGTGCAGGTAAACACCAAATTTCTTAGTTCTAAAGTCACTATCCACACGGCTGACAAAGCTATGACACCAGGTAGTGAAAATCCGCTGAGATAAATCACATGCCTGTACCCAAGTCCATAATCGGGGATTTTCAATATTATATAGACCATCTACTACGGCAAAGATAGACAGGGAAGAATTGCCCATAAATCGGCGATTAAAGTAACCAGCTAGTTGCTTGAGCCTCAGCGAGGCATACTCCAACTCCTTCTCTCTGGCTCCGACTACCGCTACCACTAAGCCAACAACCAGGATAACACCTACCACTGGAGCCACAACCGCAATCGGCAATTCATATATTGCACCAATAACAGCCATTGCTGTTACTAATATAGGACACCAACCCTTGTTTATTATAGCCCTTAAAGCATACATACTATCCTCCTACCGATAGCCAGCCAGTGGTATCTCCAGACCTCCCAGCATCTCCGCCAGTAGCGCTTTCTGCAGGTGCATCCTGTTCTCAGCCTGGTCAAAGACCACTGATTTTGGACTATCCAAAATGCCCTCGGTCACCTCCTGCCCATGATGCGCCGGCAAGGGATGCATCAATATGGCATCCTCCTTGGCTAGAGACAGGAGTTCATCATCCACCTGGTAACTGCCAAATATCTGGCGTCGCCGCTCAGCCTCAGCCTCCTGCCCCATACTCGCCCACACATCGGTATAAACTACATCAGCCCCACCAACCGCCAGGCGAGGCTCCTCAGTGCAAAATATTTCGGCACCACTATCTAAAGCAAAACCTTGAGCTAGATGCAGGATTCTATCCTGGACCCGGTAATCAGTCGGGGAAGCAATCCTGAAATTCATCCCCACCAGCGAAGCCGCCAGCATTAGACTGTGAGCCACATTATTGCCGTCACCAATAAAGGCCAGGGTTAAGCCGTTTAGCTCCCCCTTCTTCTCATAAATGGTAAACAGGTCAGCCAGAGCCTGACACGGGTGCTCCAAATCGGACAAGGCATTTATCACCGGGACACTGGAATAGCTAGCCAGAATCTCCAAGGTCTGGTGAGAAAAGGTGCGGACAGCAATAGCATTCACATAGCCACTAAGCACTCGGGCTACATCTGGAACTGACTCCCGCTCTCCCAGACCAACCTCACCGGGAGACAGATAAATGGTATGTCCACCTAGCTGGCGCATCGCCACTTCAAAGCTGACTCTAGTCCTTAATGAGGGCTTCTCAAACAAAATGACTAAGAGCTTTCGGTCAAGTAAAGAAAGCCAGCCCCGGGCTTTCATATCTACCGCCCCTGATATGAGCAAGCGAATATCCTCACGGCTAAGGTCAGATACCGAAAGTAAGTCCTTCCTCAAAACAAACCCCCGTTATGTCCTACAGTATATCACGAAAAACGACTATTCAATAGAGGAAGCCATTCATTAAGGTGCTATTGCTGTTGACATTGCATAGCCGTATAATACAGCCAAACAAGATAAAGAATGAAACCATCCATAATAGCCAAAGACATAAAAAGGAGGTGAGAAATGACCAAAAGCGAAAAGTTTACCATATCGGGAAGCCAGTTGGTGGAGAAAGTCAAGCAACTTATCCATGAAGGTAATGTCAGGAAGGTGCGGGTGATATACAAAGAGAAAACCATATTAGAGATTCCCCTGTCAATAGGTGCCCCAGCGGCGGCAGTGACCATTCTGGCCGCTCCGGTTCTGGCTGCCCTGGGGGCTTTTGCCGCCCTGGTAACCGACTGCACTATTGAAGTCGAGAAGACGGAAGAATGACTGAAATTATCCTGGTAAGACACGGGGAAACGGAATGGAACGTTAAAGAGGTATTTAGAGGCAGAATTGATATTGAACTGAATGAAACCGGAATAAAACAAGCCGAACTTCTGGCTGAATATTTAAGTCATCTGAAGCTTGAAGCAATCTACTCCAGTCCACTGCGGCGCGCCTTAAAGACAGCCGAAATGATTGCTGACAATCATAAACTTGGCGTAGAAATTGCTCCCGGACTCATGGATTTTAACTACGGTGAATGGCAAGGCCAGCCTCACCAAGAGGTAAAGGATAAATATAAAGAGCTTTACGCCAGATGGATTAATAGTCCCGACCAGGTAAAAATACCGGCTGGTGAAAGCCTGGATGATGTCAGGAAAAGAGCCTTAGACGTAGTGACAAATGTAGCCGCCAGATATGAGGGCACGGTAGCCCTAGTATCTCATCGGGTGGTGAATAAGGTTTTAATATGCGCTCTACTGGGGCTGGATAATTCCCATTTCTGGAACATAAGGCAAGATACATGTGGAATTACGACCTTTAATTATGAGGACGGGCGCTTCATACTCGTTAAACATAATGATACCTCTTATTTAAAACCAATTCAGAAAGCGCCGCTCAGCGATTTTTAATCACCGACCGGCTCTACTCTTTACATAGGCGCAATAGGTGATACAATATAAGTATAAATCAGTTTTAGAAATGGAGGTGCTAGCTAATGAGCATCGATTGGTTCCGGGATTTGATTATTTGTATCTTTGGGTTGGTGGCAACTGGGGTGCTCATCTTCCTCGCCGTGCTAGTATTCTTGCTCTATCGCCGGACGAGGTCTATACTAGATTCAATAAAAGCTACTTCAACGACCATACAGAGGATTTCCTCCATTGTGGGAGAAGAAGTGGTCAAACCTGTTGTTCAGATAGCATCTGTGGTCCAAGGTGTACGTCAAGGGATGGACACCATCGGTAAATTTTTCAAGAAACAGAAAGGAGGCAAAGATGTCTGACAAAGATACCGGGACTGGCTTCGCCATCGGATTTATCGTGGGAGCAGCCATTGGTCTGGCTATTGGGTTTCTTTATGCCCCACAACCAGGAAAGGAAACGAGGGAGCTGTTAAAAGAGAAGGCGGAAAAGGCGAAGGAGAAAGCAACCGAAGTTACCGAAAAGGCAAAGGAGGCTGCTGCCGAGGCGAGGAAGAGGGCGGAAGCAAAGTTTGAGGAAGTAAAGGAACAAACAAAATAAGTCCCTGACCATAAATAGTAAATTCAGAAATCAGGCTCATCTGGATAGCCTTAAAACGGAGGCTAAAGGGACGAGCGAGGTTTAACTTGTATACAGCCAGGAGTGTAGCCAGAAGACATTGGCGCCTAATACTCCTCATCATAGGCATAATCATAGTCTTTTGGCTTCTCTACGCTCTGAGAAGTGCCATATTCCCCTTTATTATTGGCTTGGTGCTTGCCTACCTCTTACTACCAGTTATTTCGTGGGCTGAGGAAAGGCTGCCTCGCCAGGGCAGGTGGCGACAAACCAAACGAGTCTCCTTAATAATACTAATCTTTATCGTAATTTTGGGGCTGGTCGCCTTTTTCTCATTCTTTATCGTTACCGCAGTGGTTAATGCCTTTCTGGTTCTGCTACAAAATGCACCTCAGTATATCTCGGCGAGTTTAGCCACATTACAGGAGTGGGCTGAAGTTTTTCGGCAACAGTTCCCCCTAGAAATGCAACAGCAGGTAGATAAACTTATCCTGGATGCCGGAGCCGCTCTGGGTAATGCTATACGAGATATCTTCGCCAGGGGCATTTCGTTTATACCAACTACCTTTAGCCTGATGTTCGGTTTCGCTGCCTTACCCATTTTTCTTTTCTACATCTTGAAGGATTCGGAAAGATTAAAAACAGGGTTTTATTCGTCTCTTTCGCCCCAAGTAGTTGAGCACACTAAAAATATTATCTCCATTATTGAAAGGGTACTGGGACGATATATCCGCGCCCAGATAGTGCTCGGACTGGTGGTGGCTTACTTATGTTTTATTGGACTACTTATCTTAAAGATACCATTTGCCCCAGCGCTGGCTGCTTTTGCCGGAGTAACCGAGCTCATCCCGATATTAGGACCCTGGATTGGTGGTGCCACTGCGGTGATAGTTACCTTGGCTGTAGCCCCGGGGAAAGCAATTTGGGTTGCTCTTCTCTTTTTCCTAGTCCAACTGTTAGAAAATAATCTACTTGTCCCCAGAATCCAGGGCGGTTACCTGCGGATACACCCCGCCATCCTTATGGTCGTACTTGTGGTGGGAGCCTATGTTGCCGGCTTTTGGGGTATACTACTAGCTGCCCCCTTGACCGCCACCATCGTGGAAATCTATAAATATGTGCGCAGCAACCTAAAAGCAGAGGAAACTCAGTAACCCCCCACCATAATGGCAACCGTCAACTAACTTACTTCGCTAACCTAAATCCTACCCACTCTGCTATAATTAGCTTATGAAAAAGCCGCTACTGGTTCTGTTTGACGGTAATGCTATAGTCCATCGTGCCTTCCACGCCTTTGAGGGCAAACCGCTAACGGTAAGTAAGACCGGTGAGATGGTAAGCGCCGTCTATGGCTTTGCTCTGATGCTGCTGAAGGTAATAAGTGACATAAAACCTACCCACTATGCCATTGCCTTTGACACCAAAGCCCCCACCTTCAGGCACCAGCTCTTTGACCGGTATAAGGCGCACCGACCGCCAACCCCCGACGAACTGATAGGTCAACTGGGTCGGGTAAGGCAGCTGGTAGAAGCCTTTCCTATCCCTATCTTTGAACTTGACGGCTACGAGGCTGACGATATTCTAGGCACCCTCAGCCGCCAGGCTAGCCAGGGGGGCATTGATACCATCATTATTACCGGTGATGCCGATACCATGCAACTGGTGTCACCCAGGGTAAAGGTGCTTTACCCCAAGCCCAGAAAGAGCTTTAGCGATACCACCCTCTATAATGAAGCCGCCGTAAGCCAGAAATACGGCGTCAAGCCCGGGCAGATTACCGACCTCAAGGGACTGGTGGGCGACCCCTCGGATAACATCCCCGGTGTCTCCGGCATTGGTGGCAAAACCGCCGCCAAGCTCCTCCAGCAGTTTGGCACCATAGAAGAAATCTATGCCCATATAAACGAGGTGACCCCACCCAGACTCCAGGCACTACTAAAGCAAAACGAAGCCATCGCCCGCCAGAGTAAGGAGCTGGCTACTATCGTTACCCAAACACCGGTTACCCTCAACCTTGATGACTGCCAGTTTAGCCAGTATGACCGACAGAGGGTAATAGAGCTTTTCCGCGAACTCGAGTTTTTTAGCCTGCCATCTAAATTGCCTGAGGTTGAAGAAGCCGTCCCCAAAACCACCACTCAGGTCAAAACTGAGCCGCCGCCCCGGCGAGACTACCATATCGTAAATACCACCTCAGCCCTTGATGAGCTCCTGAGTCGTCTGTCAGCCGCCAGGTCCTTTGCCTTTGACACAGAAACAACGAGCCTGGATGCTATGTCCGCCCAACTGGTAGGTATATCTCTATCGCCAGCCCCCGGCGAGGCTTACTATATCCCGGTCGGTCATGTTGTCCTGGGGCAGGTGGAGCAACTGCCACTAGAGCCGGTCATTGACCGACTTAAACCTCTTCTGGAAGACGCCAATCTAGCCAAGCTGGCTCACAACGGTAAGTATGATATGACGGTGCTGGCGGAGTATGGAGTAACTGTCAATAACCTGACCTTTGACACCATGCTCGCCGCCTACCTGCTCGGTGAGGGAAGCCTGGGCTTGAAAGCCCTCGCCTTCAATAAGCTGGGCATTGAAATGACCCCTATCTCCGCTCTTATCGGCTCAGGAGCTAAGACTATCCCTATGTCTCAAGTGGACATAAACCAAGTGGCTGATTACGCCTGCGCTGACGCCGACATCACCGGACAACTAACTCAATTGCTGGACCCGGAGCTTCACCAGCAGGGGCTATGGCAGTTATTCTCTGAAGTTGAAATGCCGCTGGTGCCGGTTCTTATCCACATGGAAAGAAACGGTGTCGCCCTGGACACCGAACTGTTGAGGCAGATGGCACACCACCTCGGTGAGCAATTACTCAAGCTGGAGGCTGAGGTATATAACAGTGTGGGACACCGCTTCAATATAAACTCGCCCCAGCAACTAAGCTCTGTCCTGTTCCAGGAGCTAAGACTACCACCAGCCCGTAAAACCAAGGGTGGCTATTCTACTGGCGCCGCAGTACTGGAGGAGCTCCGCGGCGCCCACCCGATAATAGAATTTATCTTGGACTACCGCCAGTTAGCCAAGCTCAAGTCAACCTATATTGATACCCTGCCCGGCTTGATAAACTCCAAAACCGGCAGGGTGCACACCAGCTTCAACCAGACCAGGACAGCTACCGGTCGGCTCTCCTCAAGTGAGCCTAATCTGCAAAATATCCCGGTGCGGGGTGAGCTGGGGAAAAAGCTCAGAAATGCCTTTATTGCTCCGCCCGGTTCTCGCCTGGTGTCAGGAGACTACTCCCAGATTGACCTCCGTGCCCTTGCCCACCTGTCTCAGGATAAAAGCCTGCTCGGCGCCTTCCGGCGGGACGAGGATATTCACACTGCCACCGCTATCCAGCTTTTCAGTGTTGATGCCTCGGCGGTAACCCCCGATATGCGTCGCCTGGCGAAAACGGTTAATTTCGGTGTTATCTATGGTATGAGCGAATATGGTTTGGAGCAGGCGACGGAGCTATCACGGGAAGAGGCGGCCAGGTTCATTACCTCATACTTTGCAAAATACCCCGGTGTAAAGCAATATCTTGAGTCCACCAAAAAGCAGGCAAGAGAGAGCGGCTATGTTCAAACGCTACTGGGCAGGAGACGTTCTATCCCTGAAATCAACTCTTCCAACCGACAGGTGAGGGAGGCTGCCGAGCGCATGGCAATAAATATGCCGGTGCAGGGGACATCTGCCGACATCATAAAGGTGGCTATGATTAACCTGTACCGGGAGATGAATAAGCGCCGACTGAAAAGCAAGCTCCTGCTTCAGGTGCACGATGAGCTTATCTTTGAGGTGCCCGAGGAAGAACGGGAAGAGATGCTCAAGCTGGTGCCTGAAATAATGTCCTCGGCTTTAGAGCTTAGCGTCCCGTTAAAGGTAGACATCAAGACCGGCAACAACTGGGGGGAGATGAAATAAAGATGGGGGTGAGGTAGATAAATAATTTTAAAAAGGGTAAGCCCCACCCACCAAAGAACATTAGGTAACAAAAATGCCTGAACTCCCCGAAGTAGAAACGATAAAGAACGAGCTACTGCCCCACATTGTCGGACACCAAATTACTGGCGTCACCCTATTCTGGGATGGGATAGTGCGCCAGCCTTCGGTTGGGGAATTCTGCTCCCGCCTCATCGGGCAAAGGCTCACCAGAGTAGCTCGGCGCGGCAAATATCTCATCCTCAGCCTAACCAGCCACGAGGTATTGATTATCCATCTCAAAATGACCGGCTCACTACTATTAAAACCGGCCTCAGCGGAACCTGATAGATTTATCCGTGCCATCCTCCATTTGAACGGAGAAACCGCAATTCACTTTCGCGACCCGCGCAAGCTGGGGGCGATGTGGCTGGTAGAAGATGAGAATACCATTATTGGTAAGCTCGGTCCGGAACCTCTGGAAGCCGAATTTACCCCTCAAATCCTGTTAACACGCTTAAGTAAACGCAGGGCGCCAATAAAAGCCCTCCTCTTCGACCAGACCTTCATCGCTGGCATCGGTAATATGTATGCCGACGAAGCCCTGTTTGCCGCCGGAATCCACCCATTAAGGTCAGGAGGGAACCTCTCCCCGGACGAGGTGGGGCGACTTCACCGCGCCGTTCAGCAAGTGCTGAGAAATGGTATCAAGAACATGGGTGCCAGCACTGACACCTACTACCGTCCCAGTGGAGAGACAGGTTTCGCCCATCACCACTTCCAGATTGCCCACCGCGGCGGTAAGCCCTGCCCCGCCTGCGGCACCCCTATTGAGCGCATCCCCATCCGAAACCGCGGTAGCTACTTCTGCCCCAAATGCCAGCCAGCACCCAAGTAAAGACAAGGATGCGGATGCTTTGGGTGTTTAAGAGGGGCGTTAGCCCCTCTTTTTAAATTCCTTCCCCCTCTCCTTCGAAGGAGAGGGGGATAAAGGGGGTGAGGTCAAAAAACCTCATCTATCCCTTGCCAGGTTAAGCTCAGCCACTTAAATGACGGACTGGTGAGAGCTAGTGAACACTCCTGTATTATGTTTATACCCGGCAGCAAGATGTAGGCCTCAGTCTATCGCCTTTTCCAGGTGAAGGGAATGAGAAAAATGACACAGCCCAGAAGGAAAAAAACACTGCCGACTAGTCCCCAAGGACTCCCAGCAGCTATACTATCAACAATGAAAAGGATGCTACACGCCAAGAAAAGCACCCAGCCAAAGATTTGAAACTGGCTTTCTCTTCCCTGCTTTCTTATGGGCATTGATGCCCCCTTTCCGATTTTATCAGCAAGATAGGCATTCTGGTTGGTAGGGCTAGGTCTTCAGCTTTTTAACCAGAAAGGCAATATTCTTACCGAAGTTCCAGGCTGTTTTAAGCCCTTCCTCGTCTTGCTCTACATCGCCCTTTTCCCGGCCGCCAAAGGCAATATTCCAATATGTTGAACCGGGCATAAAAAACCCCAGGATATGAAACCAAAAAGTCAGCTGAGCTAGGGTAAAATTTTGACCAGCCCGACGCGCCACAACCAGGGGACCACCTACCTTCCCCTTAAACGCCCTGCCATTCCAATATGCAATATACCCAGCCCTCTCCATGAGAGCCTTTAATAAACCTGTCGCCGAACCAAAATACACTGGTGAGGCCAATATTATGGCATCAGCCTCTTTCATCTTGGTATATATCGGCAATAGGTCATCCTCAATAGGACAACGTTCTTCATCTTTGCAGACCATACAGGCATTGCACGGCTTGATGTCTAAACCAGCCAGCCTTATAAGCTCCGTGTCCAATCCCTCCTCGGCTATAGCCTTCAGGGTATGGCTGGTCAGGATTTCGGTATTTCCGTTCTTCCTCGGACTGCCCACAATACCTATTGCCTTCACTATATACCTCCTTTATCCGCCTTCAGTAATCACGACCTATGCAGTCTATCCAATGCGGCTTCAATTCGCCTCAGGCACCGCTCCTTACCCAGGACAGACATGGTTTGAAATAATGGTGGCGCGGCTGTCCGCCCGGTAACGGCTACCCTCAGCGTGCCAAAGAGCTGACCGGTCTTCAGCCCCAACTCCACCGCCAGAGGTCTGAGGAGAGCCTCCAGAGATTCAACATCAAACGCCTCCAGTTGCCTGAGCCTCTGCTGTCCCGTCTTTAGTGCTTCGGTAGCCGATTCCCGACTCATACCCTTGCCTATTAGCAGGTCAGGAGCATAGTCAAGCTCCCCAATAAAGAAAAATTGAGCCAGCTCAACCACCTCAGCCAGGGTTCGGGCTCGCTCCTGAAAAAGAGGCAGGAGAGCCCTCACATATTCTTCATTTGATATTACTGCCTCCCCAGCCAGTTCATCCACCATCAAATAGGGTTCTACAACGTCAAAGAATTCATCAGCGGTCAAGCTACGAATATATACCCCGTTCATCCAGTCGAGCTTATCCCGATTAAAGATGGCCGCCGTCCGACTAACCCGCTCCAAGGAGAAGCTGTTTATCAGCTCCTGCCGGGACAAAATCTCGGTCTTATCATCCAGAGACCAGCCCAGCAGGGCGAGAAAGTTGACCATAGCCTCAGGTAGATAGCCCTGCTCATAATAGTCGACAATAGACACCGCCCCATGCCGCTTGCTCAACTTGGCCCGGTCAGCCCCCAGGAGCATCGGCAGGTGAGCAAACTGAGGTGGGTCAAAGCCCAGAGCCTGATACAAAAGTAAATGGCGGGGAGTGCTGGATAGCCACTCCTCAGCCCGAAGCACATGAGAAATCTCCATAAAGTGGTCATCAACCACACTGGCGAGATGGTAGGTTGGGTAGCCATCCGACTTCAGCAAGACAAAATCATCAATGGTATTACTGTCAAATACCACCTCACCCCGGATTAAATCGGTAAACCTGACCTTCCCCTCAAGCGGTATCTTAAAACGAACTACAGGGATTACGCCCTCGGCTTCCTTTTGCGCCCGCTCCTCCTGACTTAACTGGCGGCAGTGGCGGTCATAGCCCGGCGGCTGCTTACGCCTGACCTGCTCCGCCCGCATCTCCTCCAGTCGCCGGGGAGAACAGTAGCAATAATAGGCATCCCCCTGGGAAACAAGGCGCTCGGCAGCCTCACGGTATAAATCCAGGCGCTGGGATTGAAAATAGGGGCCATACTTACCCCCCACCTCAGGACCCTCATCCCAATCCAGACCCAGCCACCGCAGGCTGTTAAGGATAGCCTCCACCGCGCCCTTAACCTTGCGGGCAACATCGGTGTCCTCAATGCGGATAATGAAGCTGCCGCCGTAGTGGCGGGCGAAGAGCCAGTCAAACAGAGCCGTCCTGATATTACCCACATGGGGATAGCCGGTGGGGCTGGGGGCATAGCGCACTCTAACTGATTTATTCATTTAAAACTTTTTCTGGGTTCGAGCAATTTTTGAGATTTGAATTCCGACAGAAAATCTTTGATTCGCCTTTCTGCTAATCTTACGTATTCCTCGCTTATGTCATACCCTACATAATGACGGTTTGTCTTTATGGCTGCTATCGCTGCCTGTCCACTTCCTATAAATGGGTCTAAAATCACTTCTTCTTCAAAGGTATAAAGCTGAATCAACCTGTAGGGTAGTTCTACCGGGAAAGGTGCGGGATGTCCAACTGCGCGAGCTGACTCCGCTGAAAACTTCCACACACTCTTAGTAAACTCCAGAAACTCCTCTTTAGAGATTGTGTTTCGCCTCCGGGAAGCATTCCTTCTACTAAACATACCTTTAGAAAAAACCAAAATATACTCGTGAATATCCCTTAAGGTTGGGTTGGCTGCAGAAAGCCAACTTCCCCACGCCGTAGAAGGACTAGAACTAGTTGCTTTATTCCAGAGAATCTCGCCCCTCATTAGGAAATCTAAATCCAACATGTCTTCAACAATAAAAGCATGCAGAGGAATATACGGTTTCCTTCCCAGATTCGCAATATTGATGCAAGCCCTGCCCCCAGGGACAAGTGTTCTATAAACTTCTCTCCATACTCGTTTCAGGAATTGTCTATATTCTTGGAGCGTCAAGTTTTCGTCATACTCTTTCCCCACATTGTAAGGTGGTGAAGTAACCATCAGGTGAACACTATTATCTGGTAATTCCTCCATATTCTCGCTGGTTTTGCAAAAAATTTTATCTAAAAATTGCGACGGAATAGAAACTTCTACATATTCAGCCCTTTTCTCCATTGGCAAGCCTTCATATAACTTGCTGGCATAAAAAGAGGTTGAATCGTGATTTATCCTGCCCGGTGAACCAAAGGGGCTTGTTTCCGTCCCTTTTCTTCTCTGAGAAGAATATTTTTTGTTATCAGCCATGTTTTTACTCTCTTATCAAAGTCAAAAACTTCTCTGCTTTTTTCTCATAGGTTGTTTCTCTGTTAGCTATTTCAATGAACCTGCCCAATTCATCTTTTGTTCTCATGCTTGAGAAAAATTCCCTTTCTTTCCCAAATAATTCGTTTAATTTGGATAAAAGTTCAGCATAAGTATCAATGCGATAGAAACCTAACCCCTCTGTAGCTTTAATACTTTCACCATTTTTATCCAACGGATTAGGGTTCACTGACAAAAATCCTTGAATGATGCCACTTCTTCTCAAATGGTCTACTTTATCGTAATAGTTACTGGTAACAGGCGTGTTTCCCAAAACAATTATAGGAATTCCTGAAGCCTTAGGACTGGAAACTCTTATATTTATGCTTTTACCAATAGCTTTTAACATAGTGTCAGACCTTAGTAGTCCTGGGTTACCTTGATGTGTTCTGTAGTCTCCCAAACAGATTAGCTCTTCCCTATCAGTCCCAAATTTTAATTCCCAGTTCCACACGACAGACATCTTAACCTCAATGATTAATAAAATATCTTCTACTCTTTGATAGATATCCTTAGTTTTACAAATGGCTACATCTGCAGAAGAAATGTTGGGTAAACCAATTTCACTGCATATAGCCCCTTGCACAACATAATGCCCTTTGCTCTGGGCAAACTCGTTCAGCAAATCGGCACTCCATTTTTCAGTATAATTACCTATCAAGGCGTTCCTAGCTTGCAGAGTACTCTTAGAACCTTTATAGCTTTTAGGCCAGTACGCATAATACCTATTCTCATCACTCAGATAAAATAGCTGCTCCGGTGCGGCAAACTTCCTAGCCTCAGTAAAGAATTTAATCTCCCGTTCTTTGCCCCATAATTCTCTCATGTTACCCCTTCACCAGGATAAATATATTTCCCCCATTCTACCACCCCACCCTTGGACGAGTAATCGTCCTTTACTGCTCTTACAAAACATCTAGGTAAGCGCTTCATCATCTCGAAACTCTGAATCGAATATCCTACTGTTTCTAGCGCATCTCTTAGTTCCGCCTCCCCAATGGACACATGTCCCCAACGGTTTCTGGAGGACTCACCCAGCAGGAATTCTTCAAAGGAGAACATTCCTCCTACCTTCAGTACCCGGAAAACTTCAGCGACTACTCCTCGCCACTCCGTTATATGGTCAAGGACTCCAAATAGGAATGCAGCATCAAAATAGCAATCTGGAAAAGATAGCTTAGCTGCGTCTTGGCAAATAAAGTCAATGTTATCAGTTCTTATATCCCTGGCCCATCTTGGTGGACGGGAAATATATCTCTTTGCCCCTTCAATCATATCCGGGTCAATGTCCACACCGATAACTCGCTTACAGTCAAGATACTGGTTAATGAGGAGAGCCCCGGCACCGTGTCCGCAGCCAATCTCAAGACAAACACACCCGCTACCAATGTTCAGGTTTGATAAGACCCACGGAGCTTCAAACTTTCTTTGAAAATAGAGCCTGAGAGGACTGCGGACAAAAAACTTCTCTATTCTTGTCATTTTCATTATTTGGGCTTCCTTATACGCAAGTCGCGCTGCTGTTATCTATTCTACCACCCCACATAATAAGATTCTAGGGATAGAGAAATAGGGCTATTTATCAACCTCACCCCCTTTGTCCCTCTCTCCTTGTTAAAGAGAGGGGGAATTAGTTATGTAACAGAGGCTTCGCCTCTCTTTTACTCTCCTTGCCATGGATTGATAATCGGGAAGTTTAAGAGGGGCTACGCCCCTCTTCTAAAAATATTCCCCTTCCCCTTAGCAAGGGGAAGGGGATAAAGGGGATAGGGTCAATAAATAATTTAGAAACCTAGGCAATATTCTCCAGTGCTTGCTCTAAATCTGTGGGTAATTCAGAGGTGAATTCTACATATTTGCCGGTGGATGGTAGCTTGAAGCCCAGGCGGCAGGCGTGCATAAACTGCCGTGATAGATAGGTCGACTTGACGCCATAGACATTGTCACCCACCACCGGATAGCCAATAGCCTTGAGGTGAACCCGTATCTGGTGGGTGCGACCGGTCTCCGGTCTGACTTCAAGCAGGGTATAATCACCTATGTACTTAACTACCTGATATTCAGTCCGTGCCTCTCTGCCCTCAGCCACTACCGCCATGCGCTTCCGGTTGCGCGGGTCACGCCCGATAGGTGCCTCAATAACGCCATTCTCTGGAGCGAGGTGCCCTTTAACCAATACCAGATAGGCTTTTACTACCGAATGAGCCTTGAACTGGCTTATCAGGTCAGCCTGAGCCGGGCTATTCTTGGCTACCACCATCACCCCCGAGGTATCTTTGTCCAGCCGATGCACAATTCCCGGTCGCAGTGAGTCACCGACATCAGGCAGGTCAGTCAAGTGCGATAGAATAGCATTAACCAGCGTATGATTTGGGTATCCCGGCGCCGGGTGAACGGTCAGCCCGGCGGGTTTGTCTATGACCAGAAGGTCGTCATCCTCATAGATGATGTTCAGTGGGATAGCCTCAGGCGACAGGGGACTGGGTGGAGCGGGGGGAATACTAACATTCACCCAGTCACCGACATTAAGTTTAAGGCTTACCTTAGCCGCACTCCCATTAACCGTGATATAGCCATCAGCAATAAGCCTCTGAGCCTGGGTTCGGGAGAGCTCCGGGCATTTCTCACCAACATACTTATCAAGACGAGCCCCCGGCTTATCAACTACAAAACTATAGACGTTATTTATCAACCGCACCCCTCTCAGATTTTTACTAGGTAGCCCCTTCCCCGTAAAGGAGAAGGAAAGTATCAACCCTGACCTTTAACAGCTCCGGCTAATGAGCGAAGAGAATAAGCAAACAGGATAACCCCGACCACTACCGCCGAATCAGCAATGTTAAATGCCGGCCAGCGACAAACACCAATGCCAACATCAATAAAGTCGATAACATAGCCAAAGTTAAGTCGGTCAATGAGGTTACCAATGGTGCCGCCAAGAACGAGGCCGAGAGCCAACTTGCCCAGCATATTATCTAAAGGGGGAAAACGACGATGAAGAAGAAGGGCGTAGAAGAGGAGAACGGCAACGCCGATAAAGGCAACTATAGTTAAGAGGAATGATTGGCCTTGAAATAAGCCAAAAACACCTCCAGCATTGTGGATATGGGTCAGTCGAAAGAATCCTGTCTCGGGCACCGATTGCCCCTCAGGTAAATAGTTCCTTATCCCTATCTTACTGAGCTGGTCGGCAGCCACTATCAGTAATGCGGTAAGGAAAAAGACCACATTTCGCCACTTACCCTTGAGAGGGTTAACCTTTTGCATTCTTCGATTGCTTAGCCTTGCAACTCAAGCACAGGTTCGCCTGGGGAAGGGCTTCCAATCGGGCGGGGTCTATAGGTTGACCACAAACATCACATAAGCCATAGGTCTCTTCTTCAAACTTGTGTAAAGCGTGCTCCACCTCAGTTAACTGGTCTCTCATACGCTTCTCTAAGGCTAGCCGCTTCTCTAACTCTTGGGTCTCGGTAGCCTCCTCCTCCCTTTTGCCAAAGGGACTACCCTCCCGCCTCTCACCGGCAGGACGGACACTAGCTCTCAACTGCTCTAATTCCTCAATTAAGCGCTTTTTTTCCGCCTCTAAACGCGAGCGAAGTATATTGAAGCCGGTAGTCATTTCTTCTTCTCCCGCCCACCTGTCAAGTTTGAGATAGGCTGTTTCTGATTTTCCCCATCTATAGCTGACAAGCAAGCTTATTTTACTTGATTATAGAGATACTTGGTAGACAAAGCGTTTAGTCCAGCATAACCCGCAATTGGCGAATAGTACTGACAGCCTGCCCACGCC
>CAZCLE010000023.1:0-16493 GCA_964499445.1 uncultured Dehalococcoidales bacterium | reverse complement strand
TTAAATATGCGTCTGGAAGTAATGGATACCACCGCCCTTTCCTTATGTCTGGAAAACAAGCTGCCTATAATTGTTTTTGACCTTCAAGTCCCCCGCAGTATAGAACGAGCAGTAATCGGTGACTCTATTGGTACCCTAGTATCCAACGAATAAGAAAATGGTTAGCCACACTTTATGGACTATTGAAGAAAAAATGCGAATATCTGCTGAGGGCTTGAAGAGGGAGTTAGCCACTATTCGCACCGGGCACGCCACCCCCGCCTTAATAGAACATATCAAGGTGGAATATGCTGGCGTTCCCACCCCACTCAATCAAATTGCTGGTATTTCGGCTCCCGAAGCCAGGCTCCTCGTCGTCCAACCCTGGGACCCAGGTATTACACATAGTATAGAAAAGGCTATCCTGAAGTCTAACCTGGGGCTAAATCCGACTAGCGATGGGCGTGTAATTCGGGTGAATATTCCACCACTTACTGAAGAGCGGCGACAGGAGCTAATTAAGATGGTGCGAAGTAGAGTTGAGGAAAGAAAGATTGCGATACGCAACCTGAGACGTGAAGCCATGGAAGAACTAAAGGGGCTGGAGAAAAATAAGGATATATCACAGGATGAGCTTAAGCGTGTCCTAGACCAGCTACAAAAGCTTACTGATAGCTTTACAGCCGATACCGAGCAAATTGGACAAGATAAAGAAGCCGAACTTATGGAGGTCTAGCTAAGGTTAAAGAGGTTTAATATTGAGTGGCAAAACAGTAGGTGCTTCATCAACTATGAAAAGGATTGCTCTACTCCCCAATCATGTAGCCATTGTGCCCGACGGTAATGGTAGATGGGCAAAACAGCATGGGTTGCCTAGGCTTGAGGGGCACCACGCCGGGGCAGAAAACATGCGCTCCATGGTCGCATACCTTAATGAATACCAAATAAAATATGTAACCCTTTATGGTTTCTCTACGGAAAACTGGAGCCGACCCGAAGATGAGGTTAGGGGTTTATTCCAGCTGCTGGGGAAATTTATAGATAAATGTGTCTCAGAATTTTATCAGAATGGTATCAAACTCCGTCACCTTGGGCGGCTTAATGAACTCCCACAAAACCTGCAACAAACAATAAATAGCGCGGTAGAGCTAACTAAAAACAATACCAGAATGACACTTAGCCTCGCCTTTAATTACGGGGGACGCGCTGAGATTATAGATGCAGTGCGCTGCCTGGTAACTGAAGGTATCCCACCCCAAAACATAGACGAAATTTTATTTAATAACTACCTTTATACCGCTGGCTTACCCGATGTTGACCTGTTAATTCGCACTGGTGATGAGCTCCGTCTTAGCAATTTTCTAATCTGGCAAACAGCTTACAGCGAATACTACTTCACCGATGTTCTATGGCCCGACTTTGATAAAAAAGAGGTGGAGAAAGCACTAATAGCCTATAACCAGAGGAAAAGGCGCTTCGGCGGACTACAAAGAGGCAAAAAGGGAAGCGGAGTAAACAACATTACTCTCGGCAGCACGTAGCCAAAGTCTATTTAATAACCTCACCCCGTGTGTCTCCCTTTCCCCGACGATGAGAAGGGGAATCGGTTATGTAAGAGAGGCTTTGCCTCTCGGTAACACTCTTTACTCCAGAGAGGTAAAGGAAAATCTCATGCTTAAGAAAAGGGCCATAACTGCACTATGGGGTATTCCTCTCCTCGTCGCGACTATTTGGTTTGACCAACCATTGCCCTGGTTCACCATAGTAGTGGCTATCTGGGGACTGCTGGCTGCCTTTGAATTCTATAAAATGGTGGCGGTAGCCAAGGTGCCACCACTTACCTACTTTGGGCTAATCTGGACATTGCTATTTATCCTGAGCCCCCACTTTGATTATGCCACTCTTACGCCACTTCTATTAACCTCGGCAGTGATACTACCCTTAATCTACCTTCTATGGCGCTCGCGGAGAGAGGCTTTCACTAGCTGGGTGTGGACAATAGCCGGAATTCTCTACCTGGGTTGGCTGCTAAGTCACTTTGTCGCCCTGAGAGGTCTAGATGCGGGAGATGCGGGTAGAAATTGGGTATTTTTTGCCTTGTTTACCACCTTTGCTTCTGATACCACCGCTTTCTTCATCGGCAGAGTCCTGGGCAGACACCACCTTGCCCCGCATATTAGCCCCGGCAAGACCTGGGAAGGAGCCATAGCTGGCGTCTGTGGTGCCATCATAGTTAGCCTGTTCTTCATCTTGCCCAAGCTATTTACTTTACCCAATCCCCTCTATCTTCAGGACTTCGCTTGCTGGCAGGCAATACTTTTAGGCGTATCGGTCAGTATTTTTGGCCAACTTGGCGACCTGATAGAGTCCTTACTCAAACGCAATATGGGAGTAAAGGACTCAAGCCAGCTAATACCTGGACATGGGGGCTTCCTTGACCGTATAGACAGCGTTGTCTTTGCTGGCGTCGTGGTATATTATTATGCAATATGGGTGGTATAGGAAATCAATTAGCGGTTCTGGGCTCAACCGGCTCCATAGGTCAGCAAACGCTTCAAGTAGTCCGTGCCTTACCTGACCGGTTTCATATAGTTGGGCTGGCGGCGGGGAAGAACCTTGAGCTACTGACCAAGCAAGTCAACGAGTTCAGACCGAAATTCATCAACTACCAGGACAAAGAGGCGGGGGTTCGCCCGATTAATGAAGAATATGAATTTCTATCACCGGAAGACATTGCCCGTCATCCTCAAGTGGACACGGTGGTCATCGCTACCCCCGGGAAATCAGGGTTGAGCCCGACACTGGCGGCAGTAAAAGCCGGCAAAAAGGTTGCCCTGGCTAACAAGGAATCATTAGTTATGGCTGGCGAGATTATCACCAATGAGGCAAAACTAAACGGGGCTCAGCTTCTGCCTATTGATAGCGAACATAGCGCTATATGGCAATGCCTCAAGGGTGAAACACAACCGCCAGTCCAGCTCATGCTGACTGCCTCAGGAGGACCTTTCCTTCACTACTCACCAGCTCAGCTAAAAGGGGTTACCGTTGACCAAGCCCTAAAGCACCCCTCGTGGCAGATGGGAAGGAAGGTTACCATCGACTCGGCTACCCTGATGAACAAGGGGTTTGAGGTAATTGAAGCCCGCTGGCTATTTAACCTGCCTTTTGAGGATATCAAGGTTTTAATTCACCCCCAGAGCATCATACACTCTATGGTAGAATTCGCCGACGGCTCAACTAAAGCCCAGTTAAGTTACCCTGATATGCGCCTACCCATCCAATATGCCCTGTCCTACCCGGAACGGCTACCCAACCCCCAACTTCCCCGGCTTGACTGGAGTCGGATTAATAGCCTGACCTTTGAGTCACCTGACCTGGATACCTTCCCTTGTCTCAATTTAGCCATTGAGGCGGGGAAGAAGGGGGGAACCTACCCGGCAGTGCTTTGCGGCGCCGATGAGGTAGCTGTGGAACTCTTCCTATCACAACGCATTAAATTTACTGATATTGCCCATCTTGTAGAGCAGGCACTGGAACAGCACCAAGTTATAGCTCACCCCAGTCTGGAGGGAATACTAGCCGCTGATGCCTGGGCCAGGCAAAAAGTCGCTGAGCTTGCCGATGGAGATAACCCATGGTAATTGCGATAATACTAGGTTTAGTTGTTTTCTCGGTGATTGTTCTTGCCCATGAACTGGGGCATTTTATTACCGGCAAGGCAGTAGGGGCAAAGGTAGAAGAATTCGGCATAGGCTTTCCACCGCGACTATTCGGGGTAAGACGGGGGGAAACATTATATTCGTTGAATACGATACCATTTGGCGCCTTCAACAAGTTTGCCGGTGAGGAAGACCCCAAGATACCAAGAAGCCTGGCCAGCAAGAGCATCGGTGCCAGGATACTGGTGCTCAGCGCCGGCTCACTAATGAATATCCTGCTGCCTCTCATCCTGTTCACTACTGCCTTTATGATTCCCCATGACATGATAACCGAACCGGTGGTCATCGAAGAAGTAGCCCCCAGTTCACCGGCAGTTATGGCTGGCATTGAACCCGGTGACAGGATAATTAGCCTTAATGAAAAACCGGTGCCAAATATTACCACCCTGCACCGCTACATCAACCTCAACCTGGGCAGAGAGGTCAGCCTGCTTATCCAGCACAGCGACTTAACTACGGAGGAGGTTCAAGTAATACCCAGGTGGAAACCACCAGAGGGTCAAGGCGCTATTGGCATTTTAATAGACGTTGATGCTGCCCTGTCAAATCGAACCATTGTTAGCCAGCATGAGCCCTTCTGGAGAGCCATACCTATGGGGGCCAGGGAATGTATAGAAACCTTTATTCTATATAAGAATGGGATAATCGGGGTGATTACCGGCACCATCCCGGCCACACTGACCGGGCCAGTGGGTATAGTCCATATGATGGGAGAGGTAGCTAAGGTCGGGATAAGCCCGCTACTGGAATTTGCTGGCTTAATTAGCCTAGTACTGGGTATCATAAATTTATTCCCCATCCCGGCACTGGATGGGGGCAGGATTGCCTTTGTCCTCCTGGAATGGGTTCGCCGGGGCAAGCGCGTGTCACCCAAGATGGAGGGGCTGATACATGCTATCGGCTTCGTCATGCTAATCGGACTAATGCTGGTAATCACCTACCAGGATATTATACGCATCATAAGTGGAGACAGCCTGATACCATAAAATCAGGTTGTTTACCGGTGAAGATTGAAGAGGCGAAGCCCCGGCTAATAAGTTAAGAGATTATTTGGGGACCTATCCCCCTGACCCCCTTCCCTTGGTTGAGGGAAGGGGGAGCACAGGTTAGAGAGGGACTTTGCCCCTCTCTAAAATCCCTCCCCCCTCCTTAAAAGGAGAGTCAAAGGGAGGCGAAGCCTCCCTTACATAAACTCCCCATCCCCTTATCAAGGGGAAGGGGATAAAGGGGATGGGGTTACCTAATAAAAATCTGTGTTGTCTCTTGAGATTGCTTCGGCACTTTGTGCCTCTCAATGACATGAGGTTAATCTAAAGGGGATAAGGTAGATAAATAATACCATGAATCCTCGGAGAAAAAGTAAACCCATTCAAATTGACAGGGTTACTGTCGGCGGTGGCGCTCCCATCGTGGTGCAATCTATGACTAAGACCGACACCCGTGATGTTATGTCAACTATTACCCAAATCAAGGAGCTTGAAGATTGTGGCTGCGAACTGGTGCGGGTGGCGGTGCCCGATATTAAAGCTGCCCGGGCGATACGAGAGATAAAAAGAGGTGTTTCCCTACCCATAATTGCCGACATCCACTTTGATTACCGGCTGGCTTTAGAAGCACTGAAGGCTGGTTGCGACGGGCTGCGGTTAAACCCGGGCAATATCGGTGAGCCGGAAAAGGTCAAGGCTATAGCTCAAGCTGCCAAAGAAAGTAATGTTCCGATCCGTGTCGGCGTCAATGCCGGCAGCCTGCCCAGAGCCGCCAACCCTAAATTAACCATCGCCCGGCAAATGGTAGATGCTGCCTTACACCAGATACATTGGCTGGAGAGCCTGGACTTTGACCTGATTAAGGTCTCCCTTAAAGCCTTTGATGTCCCGACTACCATTGAAGCCTACCAGGATATTGCCCGGAAGATACCCTATCCCCTGCACATCGGGATTACTGAAGCCGGCACCCCCAGAACCGGTATTATCCGCAGCACGGTGGGCATCAGCACCCTGCTCTATTTGGGCATTGGTGATACCATCCGGGTTTCATTAACCGCCCACCCCCGAGAAGAGGTCATCGCTGCCTATGAAATCTTAAAAAGCCTCAACCTGCGCCAGCACGGTCCGATACTGGTCAGCTGCCCCTCCTGCGGTCGGGCTGAGGTTGACATTGTAAAATTAGCCGAGGCGGTAGAGGAAAGATTATTAAAGATAGACAAACCGATAAAGGTAGCGGTGATGGGCTGTGTGGTCAATGGACCCGGCGAAGCCAAAGACGCCGATATCGGCATCGCCTGCGGCAAAGCCAAAGCCGTTTTATTCAAAAAAGGCAAAAAGATTAGAACTATTCAGGAAAAGGACTTTGTAACCGCACTAATGGCAGAGGTGGAGAGGTTTTAGCTATGGGAGATGGAACAGAACAAAATCCCTACACCCGTGAAGATGTGCTCAGGTTAATAAAGAAAAATGGCGGTAAAGCAAAAGGACTTGACCTTTCAGGTAAGACTTTTGCAGATGGGATTGACCTTAGTAAAGTTGACCTTTCGGGAATAATTCTAAAGAATGCACAATGCCTTCCTTACTTTTGGGTGCGTACAATGTTGGGTGTCTACCTTGAGGAGGATGTTTTAAGCGACGTTGACCCTGAAGAGGCTCGTTTATCGGGCGCTCACCTTGAGAGGGCTCGCTTATTGAATGCCCACCTTGAGGAGGCTTTTTTACCTTTCTCTCACTTTGATGGTAGTGATTTAAGTCGTGCTCACCTTGAGGGAGCCGACCTAAGTTTTGCTCACTTTGAGGGGGCTTGTTTAGTAGATGCACATCTTGAAGGGGCTCGTTTGACGGGCGCTCATCTTGAGGGGACTGCTTTAGGTTTGGCCCATCTTGAGGGGGCTTTCCTAGGCGGCGCTAAATTCTCGGCTGATACCAAATTAGAAGATGTGGATTGGGGAAACTATATTCTTGGCGAAGAGAAAAACGGGGCTTATAGATTGGCTTCAGATACCTACAGACGTCTGAAGCTATGGTATACAGAACATGGAATGTATGAAGTTGCGGGCAAGTTCTTTTATCGCGAAATGGAGGCAAAAAGGAAAACTCAAAGCTGGAAAAGGAAGCCACATCTAAAGCTCTGGGGCTGGGCTATGAGACTGCTCTGCGGTTATGGGGAAAGACCATGGCAAGTGGTTCTATGGGGCTTGCTAGTCCTATTTGGGTTAGCGCTGCTCTACTTCTTCCTTCGTGGCGTCGCTCCATATACCTTGACGGCACAAACTTTCCTGAGTAGCCTGTACTACAGTGCAGTTTCCTTTACAGCGCTTGGGTACGGCCCTTGGTTTAGCGCCAGCTCGGTATGCGGTTGGGCACAGGGAGTCGGGGCAGCAGAAGCTATCATAGGGGTTTTCATGATTGCGCTATTCTTGGTAACCTTTGTTAGAAAAATGACAAGATAAAGGGGAAGTTTGAAGGGGCGGAGCCCCTTCATTAACCAGCCTCCCCCTCCCTGGTAAGGGAGGGGGATAAAGGGGGTAGGTTGCTAACAAATATATAAAGGGGGTGAGGTAGGTAAACAATTATCAACTATTTAAGGAGGTTATAATGAAGAAGGCTATTCTAATAGGTATGGTGTTAGTTCTACTGCTCTTCCTAATACCCTCTTGCGCTGCTGGGGTACCTCAGGAAGAGCACGACAGGGTAAGTAGCGACCTTGCTGTAGCTCAGACCCAGATTCAATCGCTGCAAGATGACTTGACTGCAACTCAGGCACAAGTTCAATCGTTGCAAGGCGATTTAACTGAAGCCCAGGCACAAGTTCAGCCCCTGCAAGACGACAAAGAGGCTGCCGAGGAAAAGCGCGCCCAAGCATTGGTTTATGCCGAGTATTTGGACATGCTTTTGTATCCGGTTTGGGGGGGAGCCGGGCTTGCTCCCCGCTTTACATTTGAAAGTGATATTGAGTGGATGATAGGGCTGAGGGACACAGCCGACGACATGGGAGATGCCGAGCTAAGTAATTACCTTGAGGAACTGTTGAAAGGCGATGAAGCTGCAATGAATCTGCTATGGTATCACTGCTTGGATAGAATAGTGAAAGCCCTGAAGTGAACGGGTTCTCATTGAGTTTTGCCCCTCTCTAGAATCTCTTCCTAATAGGGGTTTAAGAGGCGGAGCTCCTTCATTAACCATGGGGTGAGGTAGAAAGAATCCAAACTACTAGAATAAACTTGCTCACTATGGTTTAATACCTCAAGTTATCCTACTCCTGTAATTTAAAAAGGAGGAAAACAAAATGGAGACAACGTGGAAACCGACCACTGCCGGCATCCTGACCATAGTCGCCGGGGCTTTCAATCTGATTGCAGGTATAGCTATTGCCTGCGTGGGCGCAGCTTGCTTAGATCCATGGACAGGCTACATGGGAAAAACATGTTTATGGTTCGGGGCAATTGGTGCGCCCTTAATTGTCATCGGGATAGTCGCCATAGTAGGTGGTATCTTTGCCCTTAGGAGAAGAATCTGGGGACTGGCGCTGGCTGGAGCCATTTGTGCCCTCTTCCCGCCTCCTATCGCCGTCCTGGGGATATTAGCTATTATATTCATAGCCCTATCAAAAGAGGAGTTTGCCTAGAGTCAATTAGCGGTAAATGAAAAGTGCGGATATCAAAGCTATTTGGTAAGACACAGAGAGAGGTGCCGGCTGAGGCAGAGACAGCCAGCCACCAGCTACTGCTAAGAGCCGGAATGATACATCAGGTAGCCGCCGGGGTATATTCCTATTTGCCCTTAGCCTGGAGGGTGCTTAAGAAAATAGAGAATATAATCCGTGACGAGATGGATAAAGCCGGCGGACAGGAGCTAATGCTCCCCGTTCTCCAGCCTCTGGAGTTGTGGCAGGAAACCGGACGAGACCTCGCCTTTGGCAAAAGCCTGTTTATCCTCTCCGACCGCAGAGAACGCAAATTAGCCCTGGGACCAACCCATGAAGAGGTCATCACCCAACTGGTTAGCCACTACGTTCAGAGCTACCGTGACCTGCCCCTGTTACTGTATCAAATCCAGACCAAGTTTCGGGATGAGCCTCGCCCCAGAGGCGGACTGATACGAGTCCGTGAGTTCACCATGAAAGACCTCTATAGCTTTAATACCGATGAAAAGGGATTAAGCCAGAGCTACGACAAGATGCTCACGGCATACCAGAATATCTACGCCCGCTGTGGCCTGCCGGCTTTACTCGTTGAAGCCGACAGCGGTGCCATCGGCGGCAAGGATTCCCACGAGTTTATGGTTATCACCGAAACCGGCGAGGATGAAATTATCCATTGCCCCAGTTGCCAGTATGCGGCTAATGCTGATAAGGCTCAGAGCATCAAGGATAAGTTAGCCGACGAGACGCCGTTACCTCTAGAAGAGGTTAATACCCCTGGTATGACCACGATTGAACAGGTATCAGGTTTCCTGAGAGTACCTCAAAGCCACACCCTTAAAGCTGTATTCTATGCCGCTGACGGTGAGCTAACCTTCGTGATTATCAGGGGCGACCTTGAGGTAAACGAGGTAAAGCTAAAAAACACCCTGCACTGTGTCGACCTGCGCCTGGCTACTGAAGCCGAGGTGATAAAAAGCGGAATAGTCACCGGCTCAGCCTCCCCTATAGGTATCAGTGGTATCAAGATTATTGCCGACGATTCCATAACCTCAGGGGCAAACTTTGTTGCCGGCGCCAACAAATCGGATACCCACTTTAAAAATGTCAACTACCCGAGGGACTTTAGGGTTGACCTGGTGACCGATATCGCCCTAGCTCGTGCCGGAGAAGGATGCCCCAGATGTGGGGGCAAATTATCATCTGCACACGGCATTGAGGTCGGGCATGTTTTCAAACTGGGCACCTTCCTCAGCGAGAAACTAGGGGCATCTTTTATTGACCCTAAGGGCGGAGCCCAGCCCATCGTTATGGGATGCTATGGCATTGGTCTGGGCAGGTTGCTGGCGTCGGCCATAGAGCAGAACCACGATGATAAAGGCATTATCTGGCCACTAACCATTGCTCCGTATCACATCTATCTTTGCCCCTTATATCTGGAAAACCCTCAAGTAGCCGCCACTGCCGAAAACATCTATGCCGAGCTGGAAGCAGAGGGATTAGAGGTGCTTTTTGACGACCGCCAAGAGTCCCCGGGGGTAAAGTTCAACGATGCCGACCTCTTGGGGATACCTATCCGGGTTACCATCAGTCCCCGCACCCTGGAGAAAGATAACATAGAGGTAAAGTGGCGCTCGGAAAAAGAAGCTCAGCTGGTGCCACTGGAGGGAATAGCCGCCAGGCTAAGGGAGCTTATTAGTGATGGTTTATCTACGTTGTCTAATTCGGTTTGACACCGCAAACTTTTATGCTTAAAACCGAATTGGCAGCCTCTTTTACTTCTTCAGGCGGAATTCTTAAAATCTCAATTAGTGCCTTTGCCGTTGGGTCGTTAGCCATGCAACCTATCGGGAAAGATGACTCACCAATTATCCTGACCTCCTGAAACCCCGCCGCTTTTACTGCCTCTATGTACTTGTTCCTCATTATTGCTCCGGAAAGGCAGCCAACATACGCTTCAATAGAGTTCTTTATGAAATCGGGAAGTTCCTTCAGCAAAACTATATCCGAGACCATCAGCCTGCCACCTGGTTTCAGCACCCGAAATGCTTCCTGGAAGACCCGTCCTTTGTCAGGCGCAAGATTAATAACACAGTTTGAGATTACCACATCAACCGAATTATCCGCCGCCGGTATATTTTCAATTTCCCCGAGCCTGAACTCTACATTTTCGTAGTTGCCTTTCCTGGCGTTTTCTCTTGCCTTCTCAATCATCTCTGGTGTCATATCTACACCGATAACTATTCCCTTCTCACCAACTTGGTTAGCGGCAAGAAAGCAATCAAATCCTGCGCCCGAGCCAAAGTCAAGAACAGTCTCGCCCTCGCTTAAAGAGGCAAGAGCCACCGGATTCCCACAGCCAAGACCTAGATTTGCGCCTTCAGGAACCGCTTTAAGTTCTTCCTCAGTATATCCTATCTTCTTACTGATATCCTGGGCTAAATCAGTGCTTCCACAGCACGAATCCACCGGAGCACAGCAGGAACTATCCTGTTTGGCAATTTTGGCATAGCCCTTTCTTACCACTTTCTTTATATCTTCTTTCTTCATTTTCAATTTCCCTAAAGTTATTTACTCTCGCCTTCAGTATACCTATTTTGCCGGCGACAGGCAATCTCACTTTACTACTATAGACCTCAAGCTGAAATCATATGCGCAGCGTAGCTCCAAGCTTAAGGAGCTTATTAGAGGGTAGTTTATCTACCTTATCCCTTCAAACCGACCTGTGCTATAATCAGTTAAGGAGTAACTACTCTCAAAGGAGGATGAACATGGCTACAGAGAAGATAGAAGCTTTCGAATATAAACATCTGGAGTGTCCACAATCATGGGTCGATGCCATACTTAAGCAGTATAGTCTCTTCTATTGGGATCTTGTTGCAACCCAGATAGTCGTATCGAAGGAATCTCATCTTGAGGGGGGAGGTCTCTTCGACTCGGATACTATTTATAGTGTAACGACCACTGAAAGGTTTGCAACAATTGATCTAAAAAGGAAACGCAGCATACCTAATATTAAGAGGATAAAAGATGCCGAGCGCAAATATTTCCAACTTTGCAGTAATTTAATTGGTCTGGGCTGTTCTCCTGTGGACAACTATACCCCTCCTTCTGAAAAGTCAATCGGGTGTCTGGGAGCCGGCTTGTATATTTTCTTCGTTTTTCCAGGCATACTTTATTCTCGAAAGGTAAAAGCAGACAACGAAATAAAATTACTTGAGTATCAACGATTAAAAACTGAATTAGATAGCCTTGTGACAACCAATAAACAATTGCTGAATATATAGGTCATTCCCTGAAAAAGTATGCGCAGCTTATTTAGCCAACAAAGACGTGAGCCTTGGCCTAGAGGATCACTCGACGAAAAGAAGCACCCAATCTGGCCTAGGGGATGTAGTTTTGTAGCTCTAATAACAGCTATACCCGCTTTGTTAGTAACTATATGTATTGCCGCATGGCGGGTAATAAAGGCTAAAGCGTTAAGCTAAAGCAAGCAGAATTCCACTTAGCTGCGCAGGATAGCCCCAAGCTCACCGGATAGTTTAGCCAGGATTTGTTGTTGAACCTTGTCGACCTCTTCATCAGTTAAGGTATGGGACGGTGACTGGAAGGAAATCCTATAGGCAAGGGATTTTTTACCCGGTGGAACCTGGTCGCCAATGTAAACATCAAATATACCAACCTGTTTCACCAACGGAAAGCTACTAATAATATCCTTTACCCGCTGATGGGTTATTCCGGCGTCAATTACCAGGGCTATATCTCTAACTATGGCCGGGAATCGCAATATTGGCTGGAACTTTTTATGCCCGAGGGTAAAGGGTAACAGCGCGGTCAGGTCAATTTCAAATAGACAGACAGCTCCAGGAATTTCAAAAGCCTCTGATACTTTAGGGTGCAACTCACCGATAACGCCTAATTTGTTACCAGCGATAACTATAGCCGCCTGCCTAACCGGGTGTAAGCTTTCATCTCGGCTCTCCGTAAAGTCAGCATCCACACCTAACTGGATAAGCAAGCCTTCGACCACCCCCTTAGCATCGTAGAAATCAAATGAATCGTCTCCACCCCGCCATGACCCCTCAAGCCCAGAGCCACTTAGCAGGCCACAAAGTATCTCAGGCTCATCGGGTAGGTCCTTCGGTCGGGGTAGATATACCTTGCCCAGCTCAAAAAGGCTGATACCGCCGTCCTCATGCCGCCTATTTGCCGAAAGGGCCGCCAGCAGGTTAGCCCGCAGGTTAGGGCGAAGATACTCCTGCTCAGCAGTCATCGGGTTAGCCACCCGAAGCGGCACAGGTTCAAGAGGATGAGGTTCAGGTAGCAGCTTATTTAGCATTTCCAGGCTGGTTAATGAATAGGTGATTACCTCCTGGAAGCCATAACCAACAAGGCTGTGCCCCACTTTCTGCTTGAGGCTAATGATAGGGTCGGGATTTTGCCTGGGTAGCGGCTGACTGAGCATAGTCGCCGGTATCTTATCATAGCCGGTAATACGAACTACCTCTTCAATAAGGTCAACCGCCTGATGTATATCACTTCGCCAATAAGGAGCCGTAACCCAGACCTCCGAGGCGGAAGCCGCCGGCTTACAATCAAAACCCAGGGAAGACAGTGCCCCTATTATCTGGTCAAGACTAAACTCAACGCCTAAATGTCGTTGTACCTTGTCTGTGGAGAGCAAGATAGGCTCGCCGTCTTGCCTGCCGGGATAGACATCAACCAAGCCCCTGGCGGCTTCACCGCCGGCTAGCTGCATAATCAACTGAGTAGCCCGCTTAAGCGCGGGTAGTGTCAGCTCGGGACGGATTCCCCTCTCAAATCTCATACAGGCTTCGCTGGGCAAACGCAAGACGCTGCCGGTGCGGTGAATGCTGGTCGGCTTAAAACTAGCTGCTTCCAGCAGTATTGAGGTAGTTTGTTCGGTTACTTCACTATTAGCCCCACCCATAACGCCGGCAATAGCCACTGCCCGCGCTTCGTCAGCAATGACTAGCATATCCTCAGCCAGAGTCCGCTCTACCCCGTCCAAGCTAACGATAACTTCACCGGCATTAGCCCGGCGCACGATAATCCTCTTACCTCTAATCAGGTGATAGTCAAAAGCATGCAGGGGCTGCCCATACTCCAGCATCACGTAGTTGGTAATATCGACAATATTATTTATGGGACGCATGCCACAATTCAACAGTCGTTGCTGCATCCACTTCGGGGACTCAGCCAGCTTTACCCCGGTGACCAGGCTGGCACAATACCGGGGGCATAGGTCGGGAGCCACAATCTCCACTAATACCTGCTGGTCTATAGGAGAGGCTACTTCCTCATAGCTAACCTCAGGAAGACGCAAACTCTGGCCGGTTAGGGCGGCAATCTCTCTAGCTACTCCAATGACCGACAGGCAGTCGGGTCGATTAGGGGTAACATCCAGGTCAAAAATAGTATCACCGAGATAATCAGCCAGCGGGGTGCCTACCGGTGCCTCGGCGGGCAAAACCATAATGCCTTCATGTCCCTCCGAGATTCCCAGCTCCTTTTCCGAGCAAACCATGCCACTGGATTCAACGCCGCGAATCTTGGCTGGTTTCAAACGGAGCACCTGCCCACTGTGCGGGTCGATAAGTTGAGCACCCACCTGGGCGAAGGCTACCTTATCACCTAGCCTCAGATTCGGTGCCCCGCAGACGACGGTCGGCTGCTCCGTGCCCAAATCTACGGTAGTCAACCTAAGGCGGTCGGCATTGGGGTGAGGGTTAATGGCCACTATCTGACCGACCACTATATTCCCCCAACTACCCCCCACCACCTGCATACCCCCGACCTCAATACCGGCCATAGTCAGCCTGTCGGCTAAATCAGCCAGGGGCAGGGTAATATCTATATATTCCCGAAGCCAGTTAAGTGAAACCTTCATCTTCTCAGAACTGCCTTAAAAATCTAAGGTCACTACCGTAGAACAGTCTAATATCATCAATCCCGTAGCGGAGCATAGGCATACGGTCGATACCCATACCGAAGGCAAAACCAGAATAAACCTCAGGGTCAAGACCGGCCCGCTGGAGCACCTGGGGATGAGTCATCCCGGCACCCAGAATTTCAATCCAGCCGGTATTACCACACAGGCGGCAACCTTTACCACCGCAGACCGAGCATTCTATAGCCATCTCGGCACCAGGCTCAACAAAGGGGAAGTAATCGCAGCGAAAGCGCACCTTCCTATCTTCACCAAAGAAACGGCGGGCAAATTCATAAAGTGTTCCCTTGAGGTCAGCCATAGTAATACCCTCACCAACCGCTAACCCGTCAATCTGATGGAACATAGGGGTATGGGTGGCATCACTCGCCTCATAGCGATAGACCTTGCCCGGGATAACTACTCGTAGCGGGGGCGGCATTTTCTCCATAACCCTGAGCTGCATAGAAGTGGTATGGGTGCGCATCAGCATAGGTCTTTCACCGCTGTCGGCCTCAAAATCAACCCAGAGCGTGGACATGGTATCACGAGCCGGGTGCTCCTCAGGAATATTCAGCGACTCAAAATTATAATAATCCCACTCTACTTCCGGTCCTTCTGCAACCTGAAAACCCATAGAGACAAATATGTCGCATATTTCATAGACGGTTTGAGTAATAGGATGCAAACGACCTGCGGGGAAAGGGTGACCGGGCAGGGTAATATCAACGCCCCCTTCTTCAGCCGAGGCGGCTAGCTGCACTCCACGGAGAACCTGTTCCTTTTGCTCTAAACTATCCTCTAAATCGGCTTTAACCTCATTAGCACCGGCGCCAACCGCCTTCCTCTCGGCTAGAGGTAAAGTGGCTAAACTGCGCAGAACCCCGGTTAGCTCACTCTTCCTGCCCAAATAGCGAACTCGCCACGATTCCAGTTCCTTAAGGTTGTTAACGGCGTCCAGTTCTCGTAGAGCATTTAGTTTTAATTCTTCAAGCCGCTGTAACATGTATTTGCCTTTAACTCTAGCCCGGAGGCAGACTACCCCCCACTAAAAGAAAGTGCGGCTGCTAATAACTAGTTACACCGCACTCATATCATAGCCATCTGGCATTATAGGTTATAAACAGCTGGGGGGTCAACAAGAAGGCGGAATAGATTTCTAATATAACTTGGCTACTGGACGGTAAAGGACACACTTAACTCTTCTTTGTCATTGATGTATCTTCGCTCTGAACCTTACCCTTAGCAATGGTTACCAGATTGGCAAAGGCTTCCGGCTCCCTAACTGCCATATCAGCGAGCAGCTTACGGTTGATTTCAACCCCTGACTTCTTTAAGCCATCCATAAACTGACTGTAGGTGAGACCCTGAGCCCGAGCCGCAGCGCTAACCCGCAAAATCCACAAGCGCCTCATATCACCCTTTCGCTCCCGACGGTGAGCATAAGCATAGCTCAGCGACTTTAGCATAGACTCGTGAGCTCGGCGATAAAGGGAGTGTTTAGTTGCTCTATGCCCTTTGGTCAGGGCGAGCACCTTTTTATGTCGGCGATGTGCGGTTACACCTCTCTTTACTCGTGGCAAAAGATTCCTCCTGAACTTACTAAGCAACCGCCTTTTTCTCCTTGGTAACAACAGAGAATACTATGAAGGCGATGCCAACTAAAGCTAATACTAGCCCATCCAACCCCTAAAGATATTATTTATCTACCTTACCCCCTTAATCCCCCTCTCCTTCAAAGGAGAGGGGGAGGAGTGGTTCCTGAAGGGGCTTCGCCCCTTCAGACTTCCCCCCGCTCATTCTACGCCGTAGGGTAACAGCCTTTTTATCCGGGCTTTATCAACCGAGCTTACCGGTATTGTCTTATCATAAAGGCGTTTAGTCGACTTCGGTTTCCGACGGCGCAGGTGGCTTTTCCCACCCTTAGTCCGCATAAGTTTGCCGCTACCGGTAATATGGAAGCGGCTCTGTGCCCCTTTATGAGTTTTAATCTTGGGCATGCTGAGATTCCTTTACCTCTTCTTCTATTTTAGCTTTCTGGGTAGCTGCCGGTGCCAGGACTACGTTCATTCTTCTCCCTTCCATCATTGGTTGCCTGTCAATAGAAGCTGCCCCTTTTAGTGTTTCGGTCATCCTCCGCAATAACTTCCAGCCAAACTCAAGGTGCGTGATTTCACGCCCTCTAAACATCACCGTTACCTTAACCTTATCCCCGC
>CAZCLE010000022.1:0-16575 GCA_964499445.1 uncultured Dehalococcoidales bacterium | reverse complement strand
GAGGAGGCAGATACTATTATGGATGTTTACGAGCCTTATCTTCTGCAACTGGGCTTTCTGGAGCGGACCCCCCGCGGCAGATTAGCTACTCAACTGGCATATCAGCACCTCGGTCTGCCCTATAATAGGGAGAAACCTCCTCAGCCGACCCTGTGGTAAAGCGGCACATCTTCTATGGATGTTGCATTTATAATGAGTAATAGAGTTCGGCTTTTAACTCTCATCATTCTCCTCCTCGTTCTAATAGCAGGTTGCCAGTCTCCTCCGGCTACGGCAAAGGTTACCCGGGTAATTGACGGCGATACTATTATTGTTGAAGGGGACTATCGGGTAAGGTATATCGGCATTGATACTCCTGAGATTTACCCTGAAACGGAAGCCTTTGGTATTGAGGCGTGGCAGGCAAACTGTGAGTTGGTAGAAGGCAAAGAGGTTCGTTTAGAGAAGGATGTATCCGAGACCGATAAGTACGGTCGGCTACTACGCTACGTATATGTCGATGATGTATTGGTTAATGCTGAGTTGGTAAAGCAGGGGCTTGCCTGGGCTAAAGCCTATCCGCCTGATACTAGATATCAGGACTACTTGGAGGAAATGGAAGCCGAGGCGAGGAGCGCGGGCAGGGGGATGTGGGCAAAATAAGGGAAGCCTCAACGGGAGGCTTCCTTCTTACTTATTACTTTAATAGCTCTGTCCAGTCCCATCATTAGGGACAGGTTTCATCTATTGTTGCTCTTGTCTTAGTTCCCGCCATGCCTGTCTCAGTTGTTGTCGTGTCTGGTCACACTCATCACGGGCTTCCTGTCCAATCTCTTGCCATTCCCGTCTCAATTCCTGCTGCGCTTGCCTTAATTCTTGTCGCGCCTGTCTCATCTGTTGCCGCGCCTGCTCACAGTTCCCCTCGCAGGCTTCCTGTTTCTTCTCTTGGCGTGCCTGCTTAAAGGCATCGACTAGGCGCTCCTGGGGAATGTCTAAAATTTCGGCGACCCGGGCGATAAAACCATTTGCCTGTGGTGTTGATGCAGGTTCTTCCTGTGCCATCACTGTGGCTGTGCCGCTCACGGTCAGCAAGAGTACAGCCGCCAACACCACCACCAGAACCTTTATTCTTTTGGACATTGTATTTCACCTCACACTTAGATTTGTTTTAGTTACTGCAGGATAGCATAGATTACCTGAATGGTAAGGCTGATCTCTTGTTCCCCGGGGCTGATTGGGGTGGGGACGGATGACGGTATCGCCTCTTCTACTGTGACGCTCCGGTAGACAGGGTATGGCGTGGAGACACCTTCAGAGATGTAGGTTGGCTTACCCAGGCTAACTTCACCCAGTTCAGCCAGATGCTCGGCTTTAGCTTTGGCATCAGCCATTGCCTCTTGCCTGGCTTCTTCGTAATAAGCCGACGGCTCATCTACAGAGAAGCTCAAGCTGTCTATCCTGGTGAGGTCTCCGCCAGCCTCGGCGACAGCGTCAATAATGGTGCCGGCTTTATCTACCTCCCTTATCTTGGCGGTTACCATATTGGTTACCCGATAGCCAATCACTGTTTCTTCCTCTTTTACCCTATCCCACTTGGTTACCTGACGAATATTAAAATATTGGGTTTGAATATCCTTCTCAGCCACGCCATTGTCAGTCAGGGCTTTCATCACCTTATCCATAGATTCAACTGCCTGGGATTGAGCTTCAGCTACCGTGGCTGCCTCAGCGGCAATACCTAACCTCAAGGTGGCGATGTCAGGCACCACTGTTACCTCTCCCGTGCCCGTAACCCAAATCCCTTCCTGCTGGCTGCTGAGCTGAATGTTGGAGAGCTCAGTGCTGCAGCCACACAACCCAACTACGGCGAGCACCAGTGTCAGACCTACAACCAATAACCATTTCTTTTTCATTTCCTACCTCCTTGCTTTAAAAATTGTTTTCACCAATATATAACGTAAAAGTTGCTGTTTGGTTAGTAGCGACTTTAAAAAGTTGGTGGCTAATCTAGAGTTTTTAAGGCTCTTTCATAGCCAGCTTCCGATACGATAATAGCCCGGAGCAGGGCAGGTCTTACTGATTCTGGGGCTGTCTCCAGCGCGGCACGGAGAGCCTCAGGGTGATTAATCGCATGATGAGTCACTGTTATCCTGAGTTTGGCGCGGCGGTTATCTTGAGTCTGGGACCCTTTGGCTCCCCTGGCCTGCCCGGATGGTGCTGGGGCTGTTTCTGGGGCTGGAGCTGGAGCCGGCACCGGTGGTGTTTCTGCTGTTGGTGCCGGAGCCAGGATGGTGCCACCTTTCTCCTCCTGGACTGTAGTCAGAGTAGCTACCCTGGACAGATAGGTATCCAGGCGCCGGGTAGTAAGCTCTATCTGTGCCGGCTTGCCCTTGTTAGCCAGATAGATTATCTCAGCCACCCTCTTATCTGCCAGCTCGGTTAAAAGCTGTGCCTTGCCTATGTCAGATGGGGTTAGGGCTAAGCGCACCTGCTCGGTAGCCAGCTTCACCTGATACAGAGGCTCATCGGGCATACTGTTGCCGGCGGCGGCGGCCGTGCCTCCCCCAACCAGGAGCAGGATAAGGACTATAGCCACGGCTGTTGCCCACCGTGGCTGCCAGCCGAAGAAGGGGTGACTTCTTTTGGGCTCTACTACCTGGAGTGCGGAGCGGAACTGGTATCTGGCTCTGGCTCTGAAATCGGGACGAGGTTGAATCGCCGACGCCTTTTTGGTGACCAGAGCCGTCTGGAGCAAAGGCTTAAGCTCATCAGCCTGCTCCGGATAGCTCTCAAGGCACTGCTCTACAGTCTCGCCCTTAATCAGCAGTCGCTCCAGGCATTCATCCAGGATATTATCAAATTCTCTAGACTTCCTCATTATCTACTCCGGCGATAATGCTCTGCGCAGGGCTACTATGGCGCTATGCTGTAGCGCCTTTACCGCTCCCTGGCTTTTGCCCATGACCTTGGCTACCTGGGCAATTGCTAGCTCACCAGCAAAACGGAGGGAAATCACCTCACGCTGGGCTTCAGTCAGTCGCTCAGTAGCTAATAGCATCTGCTCAATATCTGAGCTGTGCTCAGCGGCTAGCTGGGGATTGCTATCACTACTCGCCAGCGACTCGTCAAGGGGAGCGGTAGCCTGCCTTTTTTTCTTTCTCAGCTAGTCGACCACCTGGTTACGGGCAATGCGGAATAACCAGGCGGAGAAGGGAACCCCCTTCCACCTGAAGGAGGAAATAGACTGGAGGGCGTTGAGAAAGACCTGCTGAGTCATATCCTCTGCCTCGGTCTTACTTCCTATTCTGAGAACCACATAACGATAAATCTTATCGAAGTTCTCCTCATATAACTGGGCAAAAGCCTCTTGGTCTCGTTGTTGGGCTCGACGGACGAGACTCTCCTCATCTTGCACCTGATAGCTCCCCACCGGCTTAACTTGGGTAATATTTTGCCACGATTTAACCGGTAATATGGCGTTACCCTGTGCATATAGTATAACGAAGGATGCGGTAAAAAGATAGGCTTTAATCTAAGCGGGATAGGCGAATATCGTTGATAGGTGGGATATGTTACAATGAAATCTGGATAGTATTCTGAAACTAAAACTTTCTTCAAGGGGATGAAAACTTGCCTTGCTATGTGCGTCTGATGGGTAAGGAAGACATTGCCCAGGTCACTGAGATTGACCGTGAAGCCTTCCCTACCCAATGGCCAGCGGCTAATTATCAGCGCGAGCTAGAAAATTGGTTAGCCCACTATATCGTAGCCTGCGACACCGGGAAAACGGTTGAGGAGCCAAGGGTGAAGGTTGCCTCAGGGATGGGTCTCTCAGGATTGGCGTCCAGGGTGAGGCAGATATTTAACCATGAGCGTTTTTTTGGCGAGGAACCGCCTCCATCAAGACGAGGGTATATTCTCGGCTTTGCCGGCTTCTGGGTTATGGCTGATGAGGCTCATCTCACTAATATTGCCGTGCGGGAATCCCATCGCCGTCAGGGGATAGGCGAGCTGCTGCTCATATCCATCATCGACATGGCGGCAGAGCTAAATGCCAGCATCATTACCCTTGAGGTGCGTGCCTCTAATACCTCTGCCCGGAGTCTCTATCGCAAGTATGGTTTCACCCAGGTAGGTCTACGCCGTGGCTACTATATAAGTGATAGAGAAGATGGCGCATTAATGTCTACCGAAAATATCTCCTCGGACTCATTTCAGGCACACTTTCAGCAGTTAAAGCAAGCTCACGCCAGAAAGTGGGGCACAGCCCTCCGTCAAATTGCTCGATAGCCACCGCTTCACCCAAATAGACCGCGCTTTTTGGGAACCAGTTCCTTTTTATCTTTGTTTTCCTGGAACCATTCCTCAAGCTCCTGTTTGCTCTTGGCCAGCGGCTCGCTTAATTTATCTACCTGAATGCTGGCTAGATAGCTGGATGACTTGTACTTCTTAGCCTCATCTATCCTCTGGTTAAATTCCTCGGCCATACCAAAGGCATTGGCTAGGGTAGTGTGTAACCTCTCGTCCAGAAAATCGAGCTTGGTCTTGTTCCTATTCCAGCTATCTGTCTTAAATTTCTTGACACCCAAGTTGAAGCTAAAGGCGTCTATAATCTTCAGATTCTGATTTATTTCCGACAGCAGGGTGACAATCTTTCCCAGCTCTGTCTTCTCCATGGAGCGTCTTCTAAGGAAAATACTGCCCAGCATGAAAAGAAGTATAACTACTATAAGTATTATATTCCCCAGCATGCCCTCACCATTCATAGGTCACCCCTTATCTCGTATCGGAAGTTCAATTAAACCATACTGTTGACACGATGTCTATAGATATGGCATAGCAACCAGTATTATAATTAGTGGCAGTGAAAAATTGAAAGGAGGGGGAAATGCCATCAGTATTCAAAGCCTTAGCCTCAATTACAGCTTGGGCACTGTTTATTTGTGGGTGGTTACAACTGCTGGGCGGAGCTTGGGGCTATTTCTACAGTTGTTACATCACCGGCTCGGTTGGTGTGGTCGCCGTTTCCACCCGGGTACTAGCGGTGTGGGGGCTGGGGACTGGCTCATTGATTTTGTCGGTATGTGCCATGAAATTACGGCAGATGCTGGACTGAAGCGGTTGCCGTCTATATTTCGGGAGACTTTTCTGAAGCCAGCTTGCCCCCGCTTGCCCAGTTGTGCTTGGGGTTATCCTTAATAATGATATGCACTGCTTCCGGGGGAACGCCCATATCAGCTATCACCGAAGTTATGCCTTCCACCAGCTTTTTCTTCTGCTCAACAGTGCGTCCCTCCCACCATTCCACGGTAACTATCGGCATGATATTCTCCTTCTTTGATTAGCTATTGCTGTTTGAATTTGGCTTTCAGGGCTTCCGCTTCTTGTTGCTTATCAAATTCCTCCTGGCTGAGGGGTTCACAGGACTTTAGCTCGTTATTCTCCAGTTTAATGGTGAAGAGCGCTCTACATTTCCAGCACCGGTACGGACCCTGATAGCTTGACTCAACCAGGGAGAAACTACCCTCGGTGTTACATTCGGGACATTTAATTTTGACTATCATAACTTGACCTTACTCCTTCTCGTTTTATCTGGACTTCTCGCCTCTTCAGGTGAAATCCTATTCCTGATTAATAGTTTTGTCAATGTAGCTATAAGGAGATTGTTAGTATCCTATCCCCCTGACCCCCTTCCCTTAATAAAAGATTGTTAAACAACCCCTCACCCTTTATCCCTCTCCCCTTACTAAACAACCCATCAATAAGGGAAGGGGGAGTGTAGGTAAGAGAGGGGCGGAGCCCCTCTTTTCTCTTCTTTCCCCTTCCCCTTATCAAGGGGAAGGGGATAAAGGGGATGGGGTTACCTAATAAAAATCTAAAGGGGTGGGGTTCATAAATAAGCTGGAGACCTCATTTCGTTCTAATCACCCTTCTTCACCAGCAAACATACATTCCTTGAGAAAAACTTTATCGGGAAGTGGTAGGAGCTTTCGGGGAAGGATTTTAATACCTCAAAACCAGCCTTCTTTACCAGTTTCTCCAGCTCAGGGTAGGAGAACAGGTAGTAGTAGCGCTCCAGGGTCTTATCCCTTTTTCGCCACGGCACAGCTACCTCTTTTGGCTTAAACCAGAAACGGGGTTGCCATCGGTTCCACACGGTGATGAAGGCTTCGCCGCCCGGTTTTAATACTCGCCTCAGCTCGCTTAGGGCGGCCATCTTCTCCTCCCTGCCCTTGATATGGTGGTAGGTAGCCACTGAGATTGCCCAGTCAAAGGTCTTATCGGCATAGGGGAGGTGGCTAACATCAGCCACCGATAGGCTCACGGCAAAGTTGAATTTCTGGGCATATTTTCGAGCCAATTTCAGCATCTCGGTGGAGAAGTCCACGCCATACAGGTCAAAGTTCCGGGTAAAGGGGAGGAAGTCGGGACCGTGGGCACAGCCAATATTAAGTAGCCTGCCCTTTTGCCACCGCCGTGCCAGCATCTCCAGTTCGCTGCGGAATATAGACCAGTGCCGGAAGCTATACCAGCCCGGGGCTATCTGGTTAAATATATCTCTAGTCACCCTATCCCCTTTATCCCCTTCCCCTCAAGGGGAAGGGGAAGATTTCTTTAGAAGAGGGGGCGGAGCCCCTCTTGGACTCCCCCTTGGCCACTTCGCTCCTCTTAGATTCTCTCTGGGTCGCTCCGCCTCCTTTTAGACTCTCCTTGGTGTATTATCCTCAAGGTGATTTTCGTTGTTGCCATAAGCTGAAATCTGCTAAACTGTTTATGACCGTTGAGAGAAGTATATATGAAGAAGTTGTCCAGGACAATATCCGGGGTTACCCCGGTAGCGGTGATGACCCAGCCGATGAAGTGCCCGGGGCAGTGCATCTATTGCCCCACCTACCAGGCTACGCCCCAGAGCTATACCCCTGAATCGCCAGCGGTACTGCGGGGTAAAAAGTGCGATTATGATGCCAGGAAGCAGATTGAGCTCAGGCTAAAGGTTCTATCCGAGATGGGGCATCCCACCGATAAGGTTGAGTTGATAGTAATGGGAGGCACCTTCCTTGCCTATCCCCGGGACTATCAATACCAGTTTATTAAGGATTGCTATGATGCCCTGAATGGGGAGGAGTCGGCTACCCTGGAAGAGGCAAAGAGGCTTAATGAAACCGCTAATTACCGCTGTACCGGGCTATGCATAGAGACCAGACCCGATTGGTGTGGGCAGGAGGAGATAGACCGGATGCTTGAGTTTGGCACCACCCGGGTAGAGCTCGGGGTTCAGATATTGGATGATGAAATTTACCGACTGGTAAGAAGAGGGCATAAGGTGGCAGATGTGGTTAACGCCACCACAATGCTCAAGGAGCGGGGGTTTAAGGTGCACTACCACTGGATGCCGGGACTACCCGGTTCAACCCCGGCAAAGGACCTGGAGCTATCGGCAAAGCTGTTTGGTGATGCTCGCTTTAAGCCAGATGGCTTGAAGCTATATCCGACTATGGTGGTGGAGGGCACCGAGCTGGAGAAGTGGTATCAGGACGGGCGCTACCAGCCATACTCCCCTGACACGATGATTAATCTGCTGGTTGAGATTAAGTCCATGGTGCCCAAGTATGTCAGAATCTCAAGGCTGCTGCGTGACATACCGGCTAAGTTTATTACCGCTGGTTTAAAGGATTCGCTACGGGATGTGATTAAGCAGCGAATGAAGCGGCAAGCTATTGAATGCAGGTGCATCAGGTGCCGGGAGTATGGTCACCGGGCACGGGATGGCTGGGAAATAGGCGAACCCCGGCTGGTAAGAATGGATTATGAAGCCTCAGGTGGTAGAGAGATTTTTCTATCCTTTGAGGATGAAAAGGAAACGCTATTTGGCTTGCTGCGGATGCGGATTCAGTCTAAGCCCATAGCTGGGCTGGGTCAGGAGGTTGGGGGAAATCTAGCCTTAATAAGGGAGCTACATATATACGGTCCTGAAGTTCCCCTCAGTGAGCGGAAAGAAGGGACGGTTCAGCACAAGGGTCTGGGTAAGGCATTACTAAGGGAGGCTGAAGGGATTGCTGCCAGTGAGTTTCAGGTGAAGCTGATGGTTGTTTTGAGCGGCATCGGCGCCAAGGAATACTACCGCTCAGAGTTTGACTACAGACCGCGGGGGGACTATATGGTTAAGAGCCTGTAGGCTCAGAGAAGCCCTCCTCAAGCTGCTCCAGCCGGGCATCCCCAATGCCAAAATGATGGGCTATTTCATGCCTCACTACCCTCTGTATTTCGGCAATAATCTCGGCATCGTGTCCGCATTGAGCCTCAATCGGCTTCTGAAAGATGGTTATTTTATCCGGTGGCACCAATCCGTAGTGACTGCCTCGCTTGGTTAGGGGCACACCTTCATACAGACCCAATAGAGTTTGTCCGCGTTTCAGTCCTACTTCAGCCAGTTGACCTTGAGTTGGCCAATCCTCCACCACCACATCAATGTTTTCTAGTCTGGTGCGAAACTCTTCAGGCAGACTATCCACTGCCCTTGCTACCAGCCACTGAAATCGGTCTCTGTCCATAGCCAACTCTCTCACTGGAGGTAAAAATTTAAGAAAACCTGCTGAAATGGCGGTAAGTCAAGGGCTTCAGCGTGGTCCCCTTTTCTGAGCTTCTCCCTCTTCATCATTTTCTAGCACTCCGAGCTTCAGCCTCTCTTTAACCTCATCTGGAATCACTTCTGGCAGGGCAGCTTCCTCTGGAATTTCACCTAAAGCACCCTTTTTCTTTAATGCCTCAACTGCCCTTTCATGATTCCTTACCGAGACACTCATTGCCCTTTCAATGGTTAGCCTAGCTTGCTCAGGCACCTTTTCATAAACTTCAGACAGAACTCCTAGGTGGATGGAGGTCGCCTTGGCAACCAACTGTTCAACTGTGGTTGTATCCTTGCCCAATCCTTGAGCAATTTCAGAGATTTCCTCTCCAAACTTATTTAGCCTCTCAAATTCTTCTAGAGCCTCATCTACATCTTCAACTTCATTTTCTTCTGCTTTGGCTCTGGCTCTATTTAGCCTACTTTCAATGGCGGCTAGGTTAATCTCAGTGGCTCTTTCTGGATTTTCTCTGGCTAGGGCTCGTAACGCATTTTCTTGCCCGTTAATGGATACGCCTCTAGCTTGGGTAATGGCTTCTTTGGCTTCTTCGGGAACAATGTCCAGTATTCCATCTAAAACAGAAAGGTGCTTTGAGGTGGCTAAAGCCACTATTTCCGATGTGTCTGACACATCTACGCCTTCCCTTCTTGTCTGTTCCATCCTTTCTGTAGCTAAATTAATATATTCATTATAGCCATTGGTAGCTTCCTTTACTGCGTTTGGCTTATTTTTATGTGCCATAGTCTGAGCTTCAGCCAGTCTTTCTTCGGCATATGTAAGAGCCTTCCTCGCCTTTGCCTCAGCCCCAAAGGCAAAGAAAAGACCTATCTTCTTGCCCCAGGTGTCAACAAAGTAGAAAGGGCTGTCGGGTGTAATGCCTGGACTGGGCAATTGCAATTCCTCATCTTGAGCATAAGCAGTGCCGCCAAAGAGAAGTGAGATAACTATGGCCCAGCTAAGCAAAATTATCCTAAACCTTTTCATTATTTACCTCCGACTTAAATTCATACTCAATTTATTATAACGAAAAAGTCGCCACTTGGTTAGCATCAATCTGCAGGATTTTGGAAAGGGAGGTTAGTTACCCGTAGCCTAATCTCGTGAATTTCAGCCCGACTCACTACCTGTTACCCTTCAGGTAGTCTATAGCCCATTGGATGGCGTCCTCTCCCTCAAGCTCAAGCTCATAGTCGGGGTGTATTCCTTCACCTTCTATCGGGCGACCGTTGGGGGTGAGCCAGCGAGCCGTGGTTATATATAACCCAGAACCATCTTGAAGCTGGTGCAGGATATTGACACTGCCCTTGCCGTAGGTTGTGGTGCCGGCAATGGTAGCGCGGGCATAATCCTGCAGGGCTCCAGCCAGCACCTCGCTGCCGCTAGCACTATAGCTGTCTACCAGAACCACCAAAGGCAGGTCGGTAGCTACTCCGTTGGGTCTAATCATGTGAGTGGTACTCTTTCCCTGGTTGTCCACTACATTGACGACCACACCCTCCTCCAAGAAGTTGCCAGCTACATCAATCACTACTTGGAGTATGCCACCGGGGTTACTGCGCAGGTCAAGGATGATACCCGTTGGTGCTACCCAGGTTATAAGCTGGAGCACAGGGAATAACTCCTCATTGGTGCGCTGAGAAAAATGGGTAATACTAATGTAAGCGATGTCTCCCCTCATCTCAAAGTCGATGCTGGGCAGCTCAATTTCAGCTCTAATTATCTCAATTTCCACGGGCTCGGTCTCATCCTGGTGAAGGATAAGGAGCCTGACGGGCGTCCCCTTTGGTCCACGGGTATTAAATACCGCCTCAGCTATGCTCATCCCTGAGGTAGACCTGCCATCAATTTCCAGGATTTTATCGCCGGCTCTAATACCCGCTTTAGCCGCTGGTGAATCAGCAATAGGGGCGATAATCATTAACTGCCCATCCCTAATTGCTATCTCGGCTCCGATACCCTCAAATTTTCCTTCCATGCCGCTCAAAGCCAGCTGGTAGGTTTCGGCATCTAGGTATGAGGAGTAGGGGTCATCCAGCGCCTCCATCATACCCTTGATGGCTCCCTGACTCAATAGGCTGGCATCGAGCCTGTCCTTATCTACGTAATCCTGGAAGATGATGTTCCACGCCTCGGTTACAATATCAAAATCCTGCCCTAGGCTTGACGGAGTTCTGGAACCTTGAGCACAGCCAGCCCCAAAAGACAGGGCAAGGCTCGCCACCAATAATAGGGCTATTACCATAAACTTTATTGTTTTTGACATCGGACTTACTCTCCCTTAAAGTGTTTGGTGACCAAATTTATTTAGGCAAGTATCCCCTCTCACCTTTGAAGATTTATGGAGGTGTACAATGGCAAAGTCCATTAACAGGAAAGACCAAAAACTACTAGATATGACAGAGGAACAATTTACAACTCTAATTACAAACATAATCAGTAGCGAACAAAAAAGGACAAGACAGATTATGTGCAATGCTTTTGATGTTTATGAACGTAATAGGTTATATCTTAGCCTTTGGGGACGTATAAAATATTTGTTCGTTAATAAGATCTAATTGAACTAGACGGTCTAAGCGAGACTGGAATTTATCTACCCTATCTACTGCCTCGCTCAGTGATAGAGATTCTTTAGCAGGAGGTATTAAATCTGAAGCTTTGTATGCTTTATAAGGTTGATGGTTTATGAGGTTTAACAATTTTAAGTCTACGGAGTCTAATTCGGTGCTTTCACTTTGTGAAGCCATAATGTACCTCCCGTATGATAGTGCGCCAAAGATTATAACAAAATGGGGTGCTTTATGTATATAGGTATATATGTGTATAATACTCTTAACAGGTTTGTTGGGAGAATTATATGGAAAAAACCACAGCTATTAAGGCATTAACTAAGGAACTTAAGAAAAAGTTGGAGTAGATATAAATAGGGAAAGGCGATGAGGATAACAAGGTAGGATACAGATTATTACCGCCACAGGCAGGGGGGAATTTATGAAACTAGGTGTATTCCTAATTACAGTTGCAGTATGTGTAACATATATTTTTTTCTTGCCATATTTTCGCGGAGACCCTTCAGTGAATTTTTATGGCGGTATACTAATGTGGCTGATTGCATTCCCTTGCTACTATAAAGGCATCAAGCGAATCAGGAGACACAGGGCGAAAAAGAAAGTGCAAGCCTCTACAAATGAGCAGAATGACAAAATCTTACTATAATAAGGAATCGCCACAGGTAGGGGGCAATTTATGAAGTGGATTGTTATAGGTTGGATACTAGGAGTTATCGGGGTGATATATCCTGCGATTGTAGGGGCTATGCTACTTGCTAGTTTATCTTCTGAACTTCCAGTGGATGTTAATTGGGGATTATTTACAATATGCTGTTTAATAGGCACGGCTGGTTTTATGCTTAAAGATAAAGGTAAAAAAGGAAATAAATAATGCGGGGTAAGAAGCCTATAATTGCAATAAGTAAGTTTATAAACCAATTACGGGAGATAACTACTTAGGATTTATTATATAAGGAAGCTAAAAAGCAAAAGGGGATAGGGTCGCTAAATAAGACTCAGATTTATGAGCCGGGTAATTCAGGGTCAGTTTAGGCGGCAGAATTGACATCTTTACCGGTGTAAACCTTCTACATTTCAGCGGTGACGATATCTACCATCCTAATAGTATCTTCTATATGGGTAAGACTGAGGGATATCCCCAGCCTCCGTAACTCGGCGTAGCCCAGTCCCCGGAACAGCCGGTGCCCGGCTACCCAACACATCTCATCATAGAGAGCTGGCCATTCCTTCCCGTGGCGTTGAACACAGTAGGCAACAAAATCGTGAGCTGCAGGATTAAGGGTTTCCATTGCCATCTACTATATGCTTGACCGGGTTGGCTGGCAAACTCGCTGACGGCGGTTGGCATTATATTGTTAACCGTGGTTAGACTCTGGGAACCCTCAATTATTAGAATTTGCTTCCCTTTTCTCAGCTCCAATCTGGAGGTGAAAATTTATTTTTTAAAAGTCAGGCAAACCTTTAAGCCGCTACCCGCCATCCGTGGGTGTAGACATTCATCCTCTCTCCCCTGACAAAGCCAATAACAGTTACCCCCAAATCATTGGCTAGCTTTACCCCCAGGTTAGTGGGGGCAGATTTAGAAATGAGTACGGGAATGTCTCTCTTGGCTACCTTGAGCAGTATCTCTGAGGAGATTCGGCCGCTGGTGATTATTATGCGGTCATTGGTGGGTATATCTTTCAAAAGGCATTCGCCGAAGATTTTATCAATGGCATTATGCCGGCCAATGTCCTCGCTAAAGAGCAGGATACTTCCGGTATCACACAGGGCGGCGCTGTGAACGCCACCGGTTGCCCGGTAAATCTGGGAGCGATGCTGGAACTCCTTTACCAGGGCAAAGATTTCTACCGCTGATATTCCAATCCGGGATTCTACTTTGGCTAGTTCGTGGATATCAGCATCACTATAAAAAGAAGCCCCTCTTCCACACCCCGAAGTTATGAGTCGTTTGAATAAGCGCTCGTTAGCTGGCTCTTTACCGTCTTCGGTTTCCACACGCACTACGCCTTTCTGGTCATCAACTATTATCTTTTTAATTTCTTCTTTGTTTTTAATTAAACCCTCAGAGAAAAGGAAACCGATAGCCAGATACTTTAAATCGGTAGGCGAGCAGAGTAGGGTTACCAGCTCCCGGTGGTTTAAGATGATGGTAAGGGACAGTTCCTGGGTTACTATGTCCTCGGTATCCTGCTTACCCTCTCTGGTGATGCGCTGTATGGGGAACCTCTCTACATTTTCTGTCACTTCGCTCCTTTAATACCCTTAAAGCTGAACTGAAAGAAGGCGCTTATTCTCTGGCTGACCTACGCATTATTACCCCGATGGCGCCAAGGGCAACCCCAGTAATGAGCATGAAGGCGCCGCTGGTGATGACCACCGTGGTAAGGCCAAAACCCAGAACGGCAAGGTATAAGTAGTTCTCCATGTTCAAGGCCTGTGCATAGGACAAATGCTGAGGGTTGGTCGGGTCAAAGCGTCCCTCACCCAATAAGGCTTCATAGGACGGGGCTATATTGCGACGGTGCTCCCTGACGGTATCAGCAACCATCTCCGCTTCCTCTGAGGTGTCAATTACATTGCTTTTGGCTACCTCTTCCTCGGGGAGGAGATAGGTTACCTGCTCTATCCGCATCGCCTCCCGGAGTAGATTCTCCTTAACCACACCCTGGGCAATGAAGGTAACTCCCATGACAAAAGCTACTACGCCTAGAAGCAGCACGGCAGAGGCCAGGTAACGACTTTTACCGATTTTACCTAACATTTTGGCTTCCCTCCTTCTTCCCTGATAAATCTACCCGTTTGCCAGCTCTTAATTGTCGATATACAAATCTTGTCCTAGTTACTGACAATCTGGAATTGGCTGAACCTCTACGTGATAGTAAAGGCATTAGGCCAAGTAAACCTGTAAGCCGAGTTCTGTACTCCGACTGGTCGGAGTGGTGACCATCTATCTAGCCCTGATGTTACCATCAGGGTCAAGCGACCAACCCGGGGACAGGCCGGGCGTCCCTTTTGTCCCTCTATTTGGTCTTGCTCCGGATGGGGTTTGCCCAGCCGACTGGTCACCCAGCCGCTGGTGAGCTCTTACCTCACCATTTCACCCTTAGTTGCCTTAGGCAACCGGTATGTTTCTGTGGCACTTTCCGTAGGGTCGCCCCTCCTGGGTGTTACCCAGCATCCTGCCCGGTGGAGCTCGGACTTTCCTCTCGCCTAAAGCAAGCGGTCACCCGGTTTACTTGACCTACTTCCACTGTAGTATAGAAGGCACTGTAAGTCAACTATGAGTGGTGGCCTCTTAAGGCGATATGAGCCAGCCTATCAGCCTCCTTGTTCTGCTGGCGCGGGATATGAGTGATAGTGAAGCTGTCCAGCCTGCTTAGCAATTGCTTTACTCGCTGGTATAAGGGTTTCAGCGCCGCGTTCTTTACTCGGTATTTGCCAGTTACCTGCCTCACTATTAGCTCCGAGTCCAAATTTATAGTTACTTCCCTGGCACCCAGCCGGGTAGCTTCTTCCAGGGCAGCGATGACAGCTCTATATTCTGCCTGGTTATTGGTTGTCCTGCCAATCGCTTGAGAAATAGAGGTAATCAGCCTGCCCTGCTTATCCTTTACGGTAGCCCCTATAGCCGCCGGCCCGGGGTTACCCAGTGAGGCGCCATCAGCGCATATTACTACCCTCTCCACACTCACCGGCTGTTCAGGATTATTTATCAACCTCAACCCCCTTTTTGGCAGACTCAAGCCTGGAACAGGATGCGCCCGCAACTGCTACATTGCACCAGGTTACCACTTCTTGTCCGTTGCAGATCAGTGATGGGTAATGATATTCGGCAGCTACTGCATATTCCCTGCTCTACCTTAGCTACTGCCCGCCCCTTTTGTCTCCCGAGTTCATGGTAGAATTCGACTATCTGAGGGTCAATCTCGGCTAACAGCAACTGCCGCTTATGCTTAAGTTCAGACAGCCTGGTTTTGAGTTGTTCCATCTCCGCCGATAGTTGCTGTTGCTGACGGTGCCACTCCGCCTCCACTGTTTTGAGCTGGTTACTTATGGTGGCTACGCTCGCCTCAGTCAGCTCAACCTTGTCCATTATCTCTAATGCCTTATCCTCCAGTTGGTTACGCCTGGTTTTCAGCCCTCCAACCTCGTGCTGGAGGTTGGTTAGCTCTTTGGGATTGCTTATCCGGCCGCTGTATAGTTCCTTTTCCGCCGTGGCGAGCTTACCCACCAGGTCATCTATTTCCCACTCCGCGGAGTGCTGCTGCCGCCTCAACTCTTCCAGGTGCTGGTTCTCCGAGGCGAGTTTGGTCTGAACCCTGACCACTCTCTGATTTTCTCCGAGCTGGCTGGCGATTTGCTTAAGAGCCTGCTCCTTAGACTCAATCTCAAGGTCAATCTCCTGTAGCTGGTACAGTTGCTTGGCAACACTCATTTCTAGTCTATTTTATAACGGCTATACCATAATATCAATTGAGGTGGTATTGATATTGCTCAAAAAGCGACAAAACCTTATCGTTTATTATAGAACATATGTGCTATTATAAAGCCGACGTATGTAGAAAGGGGAAGGATATGAGGCTATTGAGGTTAGCCGTAGAGAGTCAGAGATGGGACCTGGCTGCCCATACCATTGTCTTGGCTACTGCCAGGCTCTTAAGCAACGAGGATAAGACACATGTCAGCCAAAGCAGAAAGAAAAAGAGGCGCCCCGAAGGGCAATCAGAGCGCTCGTAAGCACGATTTTTACGTCAAGGTCCTTGATGAAGCCGAGCAGCTTGATTTTGAGCTGGCTTCTGGCGTTGAGGGTATTGACGGTGAGATCGCCCTATTGAGGGTTAAGATAAAATCTATCCTGGAGGATGAGCCGGAGAATATCAGGCTTATTATGCAGATGACCAATGCCCTGGAGAGACTGGTCAAGACTAGATACAACATCACCCGGGAGCAGAAGAAGGGGCTGAAGGAGGCAATAGGTAATGTCCTCAGAGATGTCGCCCTCCCGCTTGGCATCTCAGTTATTAAAAACTAGGGAAACAATTCCTATCTAAATAGCTTGGATTTGTAGTTTATGTCGAATCTATCGATAAATCGGCTCAGGCCATACCAGCGAGAGGTAGCCTTATCTATACTTAATAGCGTTTTCAGCAGGAAGGGACTGACCTTCTCCGTAGAAATCGCCCGGCAGGGAGGCAAGAATGAGCTGTCGGCTCAGCTTGAGCTTCTGCTTTTAACCCTGTTTATGGCCAAGCCCCAGAACTTGGTGAAGTGCTCGCCTACCTTCAAGCCGCAGACGGTTGTCTCCATGATGAGATTGAAGGACAGGTTAAATGACGCTGGATTCAATGGCATCTGGGTAGCTGAACTGGGCTATATCATCCGACTGGGCAACGCCAGAG
>CAZCLE010000021.1:0-17356 GCA_964499445.1 uncultured Dehalococcoidales bacterium | reverse complement strand
TCAGCTTGTTCCAGGTATTAATGTTACCGGTAAGCTTGATAACCGGCATGATAGGGTGCCCTTCGGGGGCGCCCAGTCCGGTAGTAAACAGGTGAACTACAGCTCCGGCAGCTGCCAGTCCGGTCAGGTTCTCAAAACCACGCCCCGGTGTAGGTATAATCCATAAACCCTTGCCGGAGGGAATCTCACCATAATTGACAAATCCTTGCGGTGCCGTGCTACCAGCTTTAGCAGTGGCGCCAATCGCTTTCTCAGCTACGGTAGTTATGCCTCCCTTCTTGTTCCCTTCGGTAAGCTGGCAACCAACCACATCAGCCCCGGCCGATTCAGCCATATCAATCAACCGGTTAACCGCATCTATGACTTTCTGTCCCACCTCTTTATTAACCGCTCTCCGGGCCAGAATTTGTTCTGAACCCATGATATCGCAGACCTCTCCGAAGAGGAAGGTGCCACCCTCCCTGTCCAGTATGTCAGCCACCTCACCTACGGCTAAGTTGGAGGAAAGCCCTGAGGTAGCATCTGAAGAACCACACTTGCACCCGACTACCAGCTCTGAAGCATCAAATTCCTGTCGGTGAATCTCCGAGGCGTCTAAAACCATCTGTTCCGCAATTTCACATCCAGCTACAATAGTCTTGATACTCCCACCTAGCTGGTGCATGTTAATTTGTTCCACCGGCTTCTTTGATTTGGCAATCTCATCTACGATTTCGTTCGGGAAAACACTCTCACAGCCAAGGCTAACCAGTAACACAGCCGCCAGATTGGGGTTCTTGCCCAAATTAATCAGTGTTTGTTGGACCTGCTGCAAATCAGAGGTAACAGTTAGGCATCCCTGCTGGTGGGTAATGGGAACCGTCCCCTTAATTTGGTGACATATAGATAGGACAATCTCATTAACGCACCCAACAGCCGCCATCACCCCGACGTAATTGCGCGTTCCAACCTTGCCATCAGGTCTGGGATAACCCATAAACTTCATTTGTTGATACCCCCTCCTTTCGAATTGCTTCTTTGCTCACTTAAATCAGAAAATTCTCACCACATCACATTGCCTTGGCTTAATGGTACACAATGTCCTTGAGAAGCCAGGTAAAACTGTAACACCCTGCCAGCAAGACTGTCAAGTTTGAGGTTAGGATTATGTCAACCTAAATCTTGTGTTACTGACATAGTTCAGCAATCAGGATATTGAGGGCAAGCCCACCATCATACTTCCCCGTCTTAATAGAGAGGTCAGCTTCTAAAAGCCTGCGATATACCTCCTTAATCCGCTCCAAGGGATACCTATCAGCTTGCTCTAACGTCTTACGCAAAGCAAATTCTGAAGTCAAGCCCAGCTTATTCTGGATATCTATTTTAGATTTTCCCTGGCTTTTTAGCTCCTTGGCGCGAACTATCATCTGAACTTGCCGTGATAGCATAACCAGAAGATAGGCTGGGGTGGCTCCCCTTTGCAGTAGCTGCTCCAGCCATCGTTCAGCTTCTCCAGCTTTGAACTCAAGAATAGTATCAACCATAGCAAAAACATTAGTCTGCCGGGCATAGCTCACTATCGTCTTAACATCCTCTTCCTCAATGCAGCGACCTGAAGCAAATGTGACCAGCTTATTAATTTCACTGGACATAATCCATAAATTCCCACCTACCAGTTTAACCAGTAAGTCTACCGTCCTGGGGGATATGCTGCCACCTTCCTGTGTCACTCGCTGCTGAACCCACTGACGCAACTCGGTATCTCTCAGCAGAGGAAAGTACCTTACTTCAGCTTTGTCGGAAAGCTCCTTGAGCAGAGGATTACGGCTGGTTATAACGTTATCTATTAATACCAGTGTTGTGCTATCAGGTATCCTACTAACATAATCAACCAGTGATTTAAACTCGCTTTGTTGGTTGATTAGCTGTGTGTTTCTCTTCTGCCTCCTGGATTTACCTTTGGGTTCAAAACGCTCCAGTAGCCCCTTGACAATGACTAGCCGTCTTCCCGCCATAAAGGGAAACGTCTCGCAAACGGTTTTTAATTGGCCCAGGGTCATCTGTTGACCATCAAACGTGGTGGTATCAGCCAATAAAACTGTCTGGTCGCCTATACCCCTTTTTATCTCCTCTAGCGCCTGACTAAGGGAAAAATCATCCTGACCCCATAGTATGTATAGCAAGCTTACCTCTCTTATTTTGTGAGTCTCCCTATTTTATCACACCACCGGCAAAACCGTTCATCCGAGATTGTTTACCAACCCCTCACCCTTTATCCCTCTCCCCTTATAAAGGGGAGAGGGGGAGAATTTCTTAAAGGGGCTTCGCCCCTTTTAATCCCCTTGCTAAACAACCTCAAAATGGTCTCTATTGAAGAATGGTGGCACAAAGAGTAGAATAAATACAAGTTACAAAACCTCTCCGGCTAACACCGCTGGAGTTAAGAGGTGAAATAAAATGGCAGAACATTCTAACGAACTAAAGAAGTTAACCGCCATTGCCAGTGACTTAGAACTTCCTTCTACACTGAGGACTAAAGCTATCGAACTACTGGGAAACGTTGGCACCCAAGACGCACTTCACGCCTTGTTGGAACTAGCGGCTAATGAAAAGTTAATTGCCGAAGAAAGAGAGCTTGCCCTTAAGTACGCCAGGGAAGTAATAATGTCAGGGCATTAATCCCGCTTAACTTAACAGGAAGGCATGCGGTTGGACCGGTGAGTGTTGATATTGGCATCATAGGGCTGGCTAAAAGCGGCAGGACCACCATTTTCAACGCTTTAACCAGAGGCAAGGCTGATACTGGAGACTTAGCTCCTCATACTGGAATAGCTAAGGTTCCAGAGCCACGCCTTAAGGTGCTAGTCGATATGCTTCACCCCAAGAGAGTAGTCCCAGCTGAGGTAAGGTATGTTGATATAGGTGCCTCAGTCAAGGGTTTAGCCAAGGACAAGGCTATAGGTGGTCAATCCCTGACCCAACTTAGCAATGTAGATGCTCTTATTAACGTTGTTCGCGCCTTTACCGATGAGAGCATACCCCACATTGAAGGCAGTCTGGATGTAGACCGGGATATTGCCACTATGGATTTAGAGCTTGCCTTTTCTGACCTGGTCATCATTGAGCGAAGACTGGAGAGAATAGAACTATCCTTAAAAGGAGCTAAACAGCTTGAGCGCCAGGGTCTTCTCCGAGAGCAGGAGATGCTAGCCAGGGTTAAGGCTGAACTAGAAAACGAGGTGCCTATTCGGGAACTAGAGCTAACTACTGATGAAGCTAGAACTATCGCTAACTATCAGTTTCTCACCGCTAAGCCGCTATTAATAGCCGTCAATATTGGAGAAGACCAGCTACCTAAGGCGGCATCTTTAGAAGCTGAATTGAACTCACATTATTCACGCCCAAAATGTCGTACTATTACCCTCTGTGGCAAGCTGGAGATGGAACTGACTCAATTAGATGATAGTGCTGCTGAGGGGTTTCGCTCTGAGTTCGGTATTAGCGAATCCGGACCTGACCGTGTTATCAAGCTATCCTGTCAATTATTAGGGCTAATCTCGTTTTTCACTACCGTCTCAGGTGAGGTTAAGGCTTGGTCTATTCAGACCGGCACCAGTGCCCTTAAGGCCGCCGGTAAAATCCACACTGATATGGAAAGAGGCTTCATTCGGGCAGAGGTAATTAGTTACGACGACCTGGTGAAGTGTGGCAGTCTATCTGAGGCTCGCAAAAGAGGCCTTCTCCGACTGGAGGGTAAGAACTACATAGTCCAGGATGGCGATGTAATCACCTTCCTGTTCAATGTGTAGCCGGCGAATCAGTGGCGACGAAGCGGAAAGATAATGAAATGGCAGGAACTTGACAAGGGAAAATGGGGAAGGGGGGACTCGAACCCCCACGCCTTGCGGCACATGATCCTAAATCATGCTCGTCTGCCAGTTCCGACACTTCCCCAGATGCAAAATCCCTCACAACGTTAGCCAAATCATAGTAGAGCCAAGGTCTATCCTTAATACTATAGCATCCTATCAGACCTGTCTCAAGTCATTTCAGCATTAGATAGCCCACCCATGTGGATTGCGAAAGGGCACTAGAAGGAATTTGTTTTGGATAAGTATGCGGTTTTGCCATCAACAGGAAGTAAAAAACCGGGTTTTTTCTACGGCTATATTGTAGTCTTAGCTGCCTTCTTCGTCTTAGCGATAATGCTGGGGTTATTTTATAGTTTCGGTGTTTTTCTCAAGCCATTGTCAGCTGAGCTTGGCTGGACAAGGGCGATGACCTCAGGCGCTTACTCAATGGGTCTCTTTGTAACTGGTCTTCTTTATATGGTAACGGGGAGACTAACCGACAGGTTTGGTCCAAGGATTGTTGCGACTGTCTGCGGCCTCCTTCTAGGCTTAGGCTACTTACTAATGTCTCAGATTAGTGCTCTCTGGCAGCTATATCTATTTTGGGGGGTGATAGTAGCCACAGGCATAAGCGGTGGATTTGTTCCTATGACATCTACTGTAGTCAGATGGTTTGTCAAAAAAAGGGGGGTGATGACCGGCATTGTTGCCGCTGGCACAGGTGTAGGCACCATTATTGTGCCTCCCGTGGCCAGTTGGCTCATCCTAAGCTATGGCTGGCGCATCTCCTTTATTGTTATTGGTATCATAGCCTTAGTATTGCTTATATTAGCCGCTCAGTTTCTCAAGCGTGACCCGAGTAAAATAGGGCAATTACCAAATGGTGAGAATGAGCTAATACAAGAAAATTTAGTTTCAGAAGCCAGAGGATTTTCCTTCAGGGAAGCAATTCATACCAAGCAGTTTCGGATGGTCTGGAGCATATATTTCCTTCTTGGTGCCTGTCTGCTCACCGTCATGGTGCATATTGTGCCCCATGCTACCGACCTGGGAATCTCAGCCATGGTTGCGGCTGGTATTTTGGCTATAATCGGCGGGCTAAGTATTGTTGGCAGGATTGGAGGAGGTAGTGTTAGTGATAGAGTAGGTAGAAAGTCGTCCCTTATTATTGGCTTTATTCTACTCTTAGTTGCTTTACTCTGGCTACAGCTAGCCAGAGAGCCGTGGATGCTTTATCTTTTTGCCATTATCTTTGGCTTTGGCACCGGGGGTTTGGTAACATTGCAGTCACCGGTAACAGCTGAGTTATTTGGACTGAGGGCACACGGAGCAATTCTGGGGGCGGTTGTCTTTGGCACCACCACGGGGGGTGCCATTGGTTCTCTCTTGGCTGGCCGCATATTTGATATAACCGCTAGCTATTATTTAGCCTTCTCGGTCTGCGCTGCATTCACCATTGCAGGTCTTATACTGGCTTCACTACTAAAACCTACCGGTAGAGAAGATTTGGTGTGAAACCCCAGACACGGTCATTTGGTACCCTCAGTTAGACTTTTTCTGGCAGATATGATGCCCCATCACGGTTACATACGATGCACATAGACTGACCTTACTCCTCTCCTAAAACCTGTTATTGCTACGCCACCATGCACTCCTGAACTCGCGGTTATTTCCCGTCGGACGTCTTGATTCTATTCTTTCAAAGTCTCATGGTATCAAATGGACAAGAAAGCTCGCCAATCCTGCTTTTTTAACAGAGAATGTTGACAATAGGCAGGATTGGTGTTGACAAATGTCATAATTATAGTTATTATATAGCCATATGGCATTATAGAGGGGGATGTTATGAGGCTAAAGACAAGGATTTTCGAACTGGATTACTATAATAACTTATCTGAGTTAGCCCGGGCTATGGGAATATCGGTAAGCCAGATTTACCGAGTGCAACAAGGCAAGCGCCGCATCAACGAAAAGTTCATCGTCGGAGCAATGAGAGCCTTCCCGGGACTCAAATTTGATGACCTTTTTTACCTCGACTCTGTCCCACCGTTGCCAGCTAACAATCGTGCCGCAGCTGAGAAACAGCTTCTTTCTGGCTGAAATTGAAGAAGAGGAGAGGCAATCGCCCCTCTTTTTGCGTGTTTCTCATCTCAGGCTATAAGCATTCTATTAGGTACTGCGGTAGGTTCTTTTACCTTGTGTTGGGTTTCACTTTTGTTCCTACTGGTGTAAAATGATGCCGGACAAGTTATCCTTGCGCTGCTCGGAGTGCCTGGTTAAAGCAAATTCTCGCTACCCATTAAGGAGGCAAGAAATAGATGTCTAAGAGGGTTATTGCTGTATTAGTTTTTTTCTTGATTATTATCGGACTTCTTGGTGGTTATGGTTTTAATCTCAATAAGGAAATGGTTGCCTTAACTGAATTGCAGGAGGATACAAATCGTCAAATCAGGAGCATGCAAGATAGTATTAATATCCTAGATATGAAGGTGACGTCTCTCGAAGAGGAGATAGAGGACAAAATTAGCACCCTAAGTACCAAGATTGAAGATATGCCTCCGGTTATAGATGCCAGAGGACTTTATCAAAAAGTTAGTGGGGGCGTAGTCGAGGTTGTAACCGAAGATAGGTGGGGAGAAGGATTGATTGGCTCGGGCTTCGTCTTTGATAGTGAAGGATACGTAGTAACTGCTTATCATGTAATCAAGGAGGCAAATAAGGTTGATGTTGTTCTACATGACGGCACCATTAGTGCTGCCTCCATCGTGGGATATTGCTCTTATAGCGACATCGCGGTGCTAAGGCTTAAACAGGCAGTGGCTACTGAGGCGCTAACTCTGGGGGACTCGAATGCTCTTGCTATTGGGGAACCGGTTATAGTTATTGGCAGCCCCTTTGAGTTATCAGGAACAGTAACTTCAGGTATTGTTAGCCAAAAAGATAGGTTCATTGATATAGAGTATGATGACGGTGAGCACTGCGGGGTAGCTAACTTAATCCAGTGTGATGCTTCAGTGAATTTTGGGAACTCAGGGGGACCGCTGGTAAATGCCAGAGGTGAGGTTATTGGACTGGCCATAGCTCGAGTAAATCCTCAGGAAGGGGATGGAATTTACTACGCTGTCTCCTCAAACAAGCTCAAAAGGGTGATTGTTTCTATTATTGACCATGGCTTCTTTGACTACCCCTGGCTGGGGGTCAAGCTCTCCGACCTTAGTCCCGAAGAGGCACGTGCTAGGCAATTGGACACGGTAAGTGGAACCCGGGTCACTGAAGCTATAGCCGGAAACCCGGCGGCACTGGCCGGGATTAGAGCTAATGACATTATAGTAGCTATTGATGACGTCCCCATTCGTGAAATGGCTGACCTTGCCAGCTATTTGGGGGGAAACAAAAGCCCACAGGAATCTGCCGTGCTTTCCATAATCCGAAACGGGGAAAGGCTGGAGTTATCGGTGCTACTGGATAAGCGGACATCTTAATTCAAGCTCAGTTGAGGAAAGGCTTTGAGTATAGACAGCAGCCTGAACCGAGGACTGTTTCACATATTTGGTTGTTTGGTCTTTCCAGTAGCTGCCTTGCTTCTGTCCCGAGTAATCTTGCTTAGCTTCCTAGGAGCGGTAACTTTTATCTTCTTAAGCTTTGAAGGGCTAAGGCTCAGGGTTGCAGAAGAACCAGCTCAAAGGTCCCGGTCAATTGAATTTAGCTAGGGGGTAGCCATGTCACCAGTAGAATTAACTATTTTTTGGGTCCTGACCATTCTCGCCATTACTCTCTTCTCGCGCAGAGCTTATCAGCTTTGGCGCTACATGATGTTAGGCAGAAAAGAAGGACGATTCCCTCAGCTAGTGAAGAGAATGCTGAGGATGGCATTTATCGTATTTTCTCAATGGTGCCAATTTAAAAATCTGTCCAAGAAGAATAGGGCTAGCATAGGTCATGTTTTTATGGCCTGGGGCTTTATGATATTCGTCGTCTATTATCTCATCTTTATCATCATCGGGAGCGGGTTTGGCATTGCCGAGGCACTGACCAATACTCAATTCTTCTTCTACTATGAATGGGTTATGGACATAACTGCCCCCTTCATCATTGCTGGTGCGTTATGGGGTATTATTCGTAGATACATTGTGAAGCCGCCACGGTTAGCCGGAGAGCAGACTGTTGAGGCTATGGTCATTCTAGTCACCGTTCTCATCCATCCCTTTACTCATCTCTTTAAGGGGGCAACTAGCATTGCTCTGGGACATACCCCAGTTGGTTTAGGCGCTACCCTTCCCCCCATAAGCTCAGCGCTGAGTAATATCTTCATTGGCAATTCCATAAACTCGATAGAGACAGCTCATACCGCTTTCTTCTGGGCACACTGGGGCTTCGTCCTGTTTGTCTTGGTCTTCATCGCCTACTCACGGTATATGCACATGTTGGTGGCTCCATTCAATATCCTTCTTCGGTCTCCACGCCCTAAAGGGGCACTAAGTCCCCTTGACTTGGACTCCGTAGAGACTCTAGGTGCTGCCAAGGTAACCGACTTTACCTGGAAGCAGCTTCTGGACTGTTACGCCTGTGTTGTCTGTGGTAACTGCCAGGATGCGTGTCCGGCATACGCCACTGGTAAGCCCCTTAACCCCAAGAAGGTGATTCAGGACCTTAAGCAGCACTTATTGGAGGTAGGTCCCAAGTTGGTTAGCGGCAAGGCGGAAGAAGCTAATCCGGGCAAGGCGCTAATCGGTGATGTAGTGACCGAGGATGAAATATGGGCATGCACCACCTGCCGTGCTTGTCAGGAGGTATGTCCTGTCTATAATGAGCATATTGATAAAATTATTGACCTGAGGCGAAACCTGGTGCTGGAGGAAGCTTCTATCCCTGAGACAGCGGAGAGTGCGTTGAGAAGTATCGAGGATAGGGGGCATCCGTGGCGGGGAACCACATTAACCAGAACCGATTGGGCTGAAGGGCTTGATATTAAGACTTTAGCTGAAGATAGTGATGTTGACATTCTATATTGGGTCGGCTGCACTGAGGCGCTGGAGGAAAGAAGTAAGAGGGTAGCTCAAGCTACGGCAAAGCTATTAAAGCAGGCCGGGATTAAATTTGGCATCCTAGGCGCTGAGGAGAGCTGCTGTGGCGAGCCCGCCCGCCGCCTGGGTAATGAATATGTCTTTCAGATGCAGACCGAGAAGAATATCAAACTCTTTAAGCAGTATAATGTAAAGAGGGTAGTTACTGCCTGTCCCCATTGCTATAATACGATAAAGAACGAATACCCCCAGTTCGGCGGTGAGTTTGAGGTTATCCACCACACTGAGTTTATTGCCGATTTGCTGAAACAAGGTAAGCTGAGCTTGGACAAGGACAATGGCGGCTTAGTAACCTATCATGATTCCTGTTACCTGGGGAGATACAATGATATATATGAACCGCCGAGAAAGGTCTTGAGCAGTATAGCCGGGGTTAAACTGGTTGAGATGGAGCAAAATCGGAGGAATGGTTTTTGCTGCGGTGGTGGTGGTGGTCGGATGTGGCTGGAGGAGCCGGGCACAAAGATATGTACCATGCGCGTCGAGCAGGCAATTAAGACCAAGGCTCAGGTTATAGCTACTGCCTGCCCCTTTTGTTTACAGATGCTTGAGGAGGGGATGAAAACGACGACTATTGAAACTCCACCTAAAGTTATGGATATTGCCGAGCTGGTAGAAGCCGCCAGCCATACCTCATAGTTATTCACGTGTCATCCTAACTTTGTGCCTGGACGGTCAAGAAGATGTTATTAAAGAGCTTCCACACAGAGCTCGGCCAGGTCTGTTACCGTCAGTTTATCCTCAACGTTAACCGATTTAACCCCATCTACCATATTAATGTAGCACCAGGGGCATGCGGTTACTATCATCTCAACGCCAATCTCAAGGGCTTCTTTAACCCGTAGGTTAGCTATGCGCTCTACCTCCGACTCAAAATCTGTCCACATACGTCCACCGCCACCGCCACAGCAGACACTATCAGCCCTAGATTTGGGAAATTCAATAAGTTTTATACCTGGAATATTATGTAAAACTTTCCTCGGGGCGTCATAAACCTCATTATGCCTGCCCAGATAACAGGGGTCTTGATACGCCACTTTCTTCTCAATCTTTTGGCTGAAAGTTAGCTTCTTCTGGTCGATTAAGTCGGCTAGAAACTGGGTATGGTGCTGTACCTTAATCCCCTCCATTGCCCCCTCAGAATACCTATTGGAGAAGGTGTCGAAGCAGTGTGGGGAAAGGGTTACGATATGTTTGACACCCAGTGACTTAAACAGGTCCAGGTTCTTTTCACAGATATCTTCAAATAACAGCAGCTCGCCCATCTTCACGGAAGGGTTCCCGCAGCAGGTTTCATCTTCTATTATGCCAAAATTAACCTTCGCCTTCTCCAGCAATTTCACCAGTGCCTTGGCCATCTTTCCAGCATAGGCATCATGGGGTGCCGTGCAGCCAACATAAAACAAGACCTCTGACTCTTTGGAATAAGTCGGGACATTCAAACCATTCAGCCATTCCTTCCTCTCCGATGGTGCCATTCCGTAAGGATTGGCATACTTTTCTAATGACTCCAGAGCCCTTTTTTGCTCAGGCATGGGGCCTATCATCTCTTCAATCAGTAGCTGTCTTCCTTTCTCAATGGCGTCTACCAGTTTGGTAGCTGTGGCCAAATTTTTGCAAGCTACTTCACAGTTTTTGCAGGTCATACAGGAATACACGATATCCCTCAACTCATTAAGAGCCTCTTTATCGGTCATGTTCCATTTAACCGCATAATATAGAGACCGGGTTACGCCTGAGGCACCCTGTCTCATGTCCCCGGCGGTAATGTCAAACAGGGGACAGGCTGGTAAACAAAACCGGCAATTAATACAATAGCCTAATATATCTAGAATATCGTTACCTAATTTTTCTTTAACCTCTTGTTCCATTTTAGGCTCCTTCCCTCACTTTTATGAGCTGTTATTCCTCAGGCAAAATATTGGGGTTTAGGATATTATTCGGGTCAAAGAGCTTCTTTATTCCCTTGGCCAAGTCAAAGGCTTTCTCACCGTATCGTTTAACGAAGAAAGGATTTCTCATGGCGAACTGACCCCACTCCCCACCGCTGGTTCCATATTTCAGGTTTAACTCAGCTTCTTTTTCAAACATCTCCTTGACAATATTTGCCTTATCCTCAGCTGACCAATCCACAGGTATAACATAAGTAGGATGGAAGGTTAAGGCTCCGATGTGACCGAAGAGATAGGGCTTACCTAGTTTCTCCAAAGTAGGCTTGCCCCTCCCATAATCCACGGCTTCTTTTATACAGTCCACAAGATCCGGTACCGTGGATACCACCTCGGATATACCAAAAACCCCTTTCCCCGCCTGACAGACATAGGGCAGGGCTGACTCCCGGGACAGCCAAATCTTGTTCCACTCATCTATATCGTCAATCCTTCTAGCTTCAATGGGGGATTCCTTCTGAACAACCTCAATCAATCGATTAATCTTATGAACAGCTTCCTCTTCAGTGTTGCCATTAAAATGGAACATGATGAGGGGTCCGGGGGGTTTGGGTAATCCCTGTAGCTCAAAAGCCATTTCCGCAACCGGTTTGTCCAAAAGCTCCAGGAAAAGGGGAGGCGGGACTTTCTCCACATAGACTCTTTGTACGGCCTTGGCTAGCGATGTTAGGTCATGAAAAAAAGCCACACCATAAGCACTCTTAAAAATAGGCATCAGTCTCATCCTAATCTTGGTAATAATGCCTAATATTCCGTCCCCGCCGACAAAATACTGGGTAAAATCGGTTCCGGCCATCCTCCTCAGGCTCTTCCCCCCCGTCTCCAGAACCTCGCCGGTGGGCAGCACCACCTCCAGACCTAATACATAGTCCCTCGGCTTACCCAGGCAGGAATCGATGGCGTGGGCACTGGTATTATTAGAAATGATACCGCCAATGCTGGCCACCCTTATGCTTCCGGGAACTAGAGGCAGGAAATAGCCCTCCTTTTCTAACTCCTCCTTGACATGCAAGACACGGTGACCCGGTCCAAATTCTACAAATCCGTAGTCTTTCAGGATGTTCAAATAGGTTAACCGGCTGACATTTAACACGATACCTTTATGATGAAACCTGGCCGCGCCATGAAGACTGGTTCCTGAACCCCTGATATACACCGGGATTCTCTTGGAGTTGGCATACTTCATCAACTCGCTTACTTCCTCGGTAGAACCAGGCCTTACCACTACGTAAGGTAGTTCCTCCGGGTCAATGTCGGTGCCAGATGTATAGGGGTCCAGGGAGTTGTTTATCCTTTCGAAGATACTTCTGGAAACAAACTCCTCAGGTACAATCTTGGTCACATCCGCATAGACATCCTCTAGCTTATACTCTGGGTATTCAACCATTTTTACCTCCTTTCGGCGCTAATTTACCTTACTTTAAGCGAAACCTTCCTTAGAACCGGGCACTTTCCCAGCTTGAATTAAGAAGGTTTTGCACCACCGAACACGATAAGCGACCTCACTTTAATGCACTTCTAAGATTTCTCTACAAACACGCGGTCAGGTTTTTCGGTGTCAAAAGCAGGTCCATAAATAGACAGGAGCGTGCAAGCCATACTTACCTTGTGGGGAGTTCCCTTGGGAACAAAAAAAACGTCGCCTTTCTTAAGCTGGCGACGCTCATTGCCGACTACCGCTTCGCACTCCCCGTCCAGCACTTGTACTATCTCATCATGGTCTTCATGAATGTGCAAAGGAATACCTTCCGGCTTCGATACACGCAGACAGTTTAAGGTGCAATACTCGCCACGGTTGAGGTATGACCACTTAACGCCAAGTTCTTTACTTTCAATCTCACCGGAACGAGCCCTTTCCAGCATCTCAGACGCCGACCAAAAATTACCTGCCATTATTAACCCTCCCTCTACTTTGAGTTTTGTTTGATTTATTATTCCAAACTTACGTTTTAGATAAAAACTCCTGGCACTTCTCCATGAAAGCCGGCAATATCTTGCCATACTCGCCAACCACCCCGTAGTGAGCAATTCCAAATATATTGGCTTCAGGGTCTTTATTTATAGCCACTATGGTTTTAGAGCCTGTCATGCCCGCCAAATGCTGGCTGGCACCAGAAAGAGCTATCCCAATATAAAGAGAGGGAGAAATAAGTTTACCGGTAAGACCAACCTGGTAATACGCCGGACACCATTTAGCGTCGCAAGGAGGTCTGGTGGCACCAACAGCACCGTTTAACATTCTGGCTAATCCTTCAAGTTGCTGAAAAGGCTCAGGTCCACCGATACCTCGACCGCCGCAAACTACAACATTCGCCTCTTCAAGCTTTATGCCAGTTATCTCCTCCTTTACCTTACTTATCACCTTGCCTTTTATAGCCGCCTCGTCCAGTTCTGGGTCAAAAGGTATAATGTTACCCTTTCGCGAAGTGTCTTGCGTTGAGGGTTCCACAACCTTGGCTCTAATAGTAGCCATCTGGGGGCGACCTTCTTCGCAAACGTATATAGCTAGGGCATTGCCCCCGTAAACCGGCTTAGTTTTCTGAAGAAGTTTTGTCTCCGGGTCAATGGCAAGTTCAACGCAGTCCTGAGTGAGACCAGTCTCTAATCTGAAAGCCAGCCTTGGTGCCACATCCCTACCCAGGGATGTATGCCCGAGAAGTAAGAGCTCAGGCTCAATTTGTTTGACAAATTTTTCCAAAGCTCCCACATACGAGTCAGTTAGGTAGTCTTTGAATAGAGGCTTATCAATGACATAGACTTTATCAGCACCAAAGAAGATAGCCTCATTTGCCGTTTCACCAATTCCACTTCCGATGAATAGAGCGGAAAGTTCTTGTCCTAACTCATCAGCCAGCTTTCTACCAATACTCAAAAGTTCGGTGGTTATGGGAGCAAGATTTCCATCAGAAAGCTCACCAACAATGACTGCGCCCTTTCTCTCAGTCATTTTCTCCTCCTGAGCCAATTTTAGATTCTCTAAATCGCCTTAACCTCTTTAAGCTTGAGAGCTAAATTGATTCCGGTCTCCTCTGGTGTTTCACCGGTTATGAATTCGCACTTAACTTCGCGGGGTGGGGCAAATAAGCTGAGCATCCTATTTCGTGACTCAGCCGGGGTGATATCTTGAGCATTCCAAGTAGGTATTTCCTTCTTAGACGCCTCTCTAACTCTTCTGAAAGAGGGATACCGAGGTTCGCCAATCTCACTGCTCACGGTGGCTAAAGCCGGTAAAGGAACTTCTACCGATTCACGTCCGTCTGATACCACTCGCTCCACCACCACCTTTCCATCCTTAACCTCAATATTTCCGAGCATGGTTACACTAGGTATACCCAGGAGTTCGGCAATCCCGGAACCAACCTGTCCGGCATCCCAGTCCCCTTCCTGTCTCCCGCAAAGGATTAGGTCAAAATCGCCCAATTTTTTTATAGCCTGGGCAAGGACAAAGGCGGTAGCAAAACTATCATCGTCAATAAATAAGGGGTCGCTGAGAAGGACCCCTTCATCGGCACCCATGGCGATACATCGCCGTATAATATTCTTAGCCGATTCGCCACCCAGACTTATTACCGTTATCTTACTCTCCACAGAATCCTTTATCTTTAGGGCAGCTTCTACGGCACTCTCATCGTAGTCGCTGATAACCAGCTGTATATCCTGAGGCTTAATTGCCCGCTTGGCTTCAGGGTCAACCTTAAAAGCCTTGGCTGGAATTTCCGGGTCAAGTATCTCCTTAACGCAAACAATCAGGTTCATATTATCACCACCTTTATATTCTGCTGCGTGTTTTTTCTACAAGACTATTTGTACTACCCCTGTGTTTTGGGCAAAAAAACACAAATTATATGGTATTTATTATATATTACTCCCCGTAGCTTCTTTCTGTCAATACAATTCATAATTATTTAACCAGCCAACAGTGTGGGAAAGAGCCAGCCCAGCTTTAAGGTATCAAAAGCCGAATCAGAGTTGACATTTTATCTTCTTAACGCTAAACTAAGTTGTAATACGAGGTAAAAGGGTAGCAACACATGGAGCATATTCGGCAGTTAATGAAGGGGGTTACCGAGGCCATACTTCTCTACTTAATTAATGAGATACCGATGTATGGCTACCAGATTATTAAGGAGCTGGAGAAAAGAACCACCGGCTATTTTAAGCTTAAGGGAGGAACTATCTACCCCGCGCTCCAGCGATTAGAAGGCAAGGGTTTGGTAAAAAGTAGATGGCAACAGATTACCGAACGCCAACGAAGGAGATATTACGAGATAACCGATAAGGGTCGCCAATTTCTGGCTGACAGATTGGTTGACTGGAAGGACTTCTCCACTGCGGTAAGTATACTTATGGGAATGAATCCAGAGCGTTGATGTTTGGTCTTGGTTATTGGAATGAGATTTTTATAGTGATACCGCTTGATTAGATATAAGACAGCTATCCTACCCTGGCTGCGGTTCGGGCTAGCTCCCAGGAATACTCATAAAGGTGCAACCCCTTACTCATGGCAATCAGCTCTCCATCATCAACCCCTATCTCTTCAGCCATATACTCCTTCAGAAGCTGAATAGCGGCTAGATTTGAGGGGAAGCCAGCCCATAAATCCCATGACCGGAAATAGACAATAAAGTTGAGTATATTATTACGGATTCTGGTATCTATCGCCCTAAGGCAAGGTGGGTCTGATAGGGAAATAGATTCTTCATCACCCACTGCCATAAACGCCTGATTGGTATTATAGCCGTCCTCTTTATACATCCTGATTACTTCAGAAATCTGCCTCTCCAAGTACTGACCGTAGGTATACTGCTCACCCTCGGCTTTATGTGCCGCCATCAGGTAAGGAAGATAGCTTTCTACATACTCCATAGAAGTAGGCGGTGGCACCCCCTGGGGCACATCGGGTATTAGCGGTCTTAGTCCCGGGTTCCTGACCTGAACAACGGCAAAGTCAAGCTCTTTCCGGTGCTGACCGGCATAGCTGCCTCGCTCAATCTCATATTCATAGCCATAAGTCAAGGTCTGGCGCAGGCAGAGAAACCATGCCTCGGACAGGTCCCTGGCTTCAATTACTGATATTTTCATTCCCGCCTCTTCATCTCTTCCCGCTCTTTTGATAAATAACCCCTATCCTCTCTTCTTAAAAAGAGCCAGAAATCTGTCCTCATACTCCTCAAACAGGTTCCAGCGGTCAAGTTCAACTTTTAGCTCGCCGGGTTCAATCTCCCCTCTCAATGTCTTGGCAAAAAGCTCTTCAATTCTTAGCCTGGCATCAGCCGGAACACCACTAGAATCTACATTCAAAAGTCCCCTGGTTCTCATTTGAGATAGATTACTGGGTAGAGAGCTCCTGGTCACTTCATAAATAAACTTCATCAATGACACATCCCAAAGCTCATCCTCACCCTTAATAATAGAGGTCAGCGGGTCACCGCGCTTATCAATCTCGGCATTTAACTTGTCTACTACTGATAGCAAATTATCAGAGACGATGTTAAGCTCTTTGGGCTCATTCCTGTAGGTATAAAACAACCCGGGGGCACTGGGACCATGGAATCTGAGTAGCATATCAAAGTATCTTTTGGCATCTGAGCTAAACCCTTCAAGACGAGAAAGATAATAGGGGGTTACAATCCTCGGTCTCTCAGCAATTACCCTACCCTCTCTAATCACTGTCTCAGTGACACTTTCTATCAGTTCAGAGTAAGCCGGTTTAGTAACCAGGTAATAGTAAATATTGGTAATGCCGAAAGTGGCTAAGCTCTGCTTAGGTGGTCTTAGTATCTCGGTGTGCCGGACGGTGTATTTAATCCTCTCGTCATCAATATCCATTAGGTCCCTCTTCACCCTTCAGTCATCATAGCCTAAGATATAGCCGATAGTTCCTGCTTATATTCCTCCAGAAGTCTAAGGTATTGGGAATCTAGCTGAGTCTGTAGCCGGCGCCATTCCTCCTGAAATTGCGGCTGTCCTTCCACATCTATCCTAATCCCTATCAATGAGCCCAACTGCAGCTGAAGTGCCTGCCGTATCTTGGCTTCAAATTCAGCCTTTAACGATTCATAAGCCTGCTTCCTCTGCTGCTCACCTTGCTCAACATAGTGGTTGAGGATGTCCCTTATCTTACTATAGACATTTTCCACGCCTACTTTATCGCTCTTCAAGGTCTTTAACCCATCCATTGCCCGTTTATTATTTCGTTTAGCTAAACCGTTACTGGGGAGGTTAATATTTCTGATTAGTATATCCTCAGCACCCTCTATAATATACTTTCTTACCTTCTCCTCACATTTGCTCAGCTCAACTACTAAACTGCAATCCCGCTGCTTAAGATATCTGACAGCCAGTTTTTTCCCTTCGGGGACATATTTCCATCTCAGACGCTCCTCATCGGTCGCCTCGCCTAACTTTTCCACCTTTTCCATAGCTATCTCAAGAGCACTCTTTATGTCTTCCATCTGAATCCTCGAATACTACTCTCTATTAATATTATACT
>CAZCLE010000020.1:0-19725 GCA_964499445.1 uncultured Dehalococcoidales bacterium | reverse complement strand
AAGGGTGAGGGGTTGGTAAACAATCTTTTAAGGGAAGGGGGTCAGGGGGATAGGTCACCAAATAATCTAAAAACTTTATCTGAAGGGGCGGAGCCCCTAATACGACTCCAGGGTGGGGGTGGGAAGAAAGAGTTGATAGTCAACCTCACCAAATCCAAAAGCCCTTTGACGTTTATGGCATAGCCGACTAAAATAGCCCTAAGCAATTAATAAGGAGAATGAAATGGAGCAAATTTGGGCGCCGTGGCGTATCGAGTACATCCAGATGGAAAAACCAGAAGGATGTATTTTATGTGAAAAACCTGAACAAAGCAGTGATGCTGTGAATTACATTCTGTATCGGGGAGACAAAAACTTCGTCATTATGAATGCCTATCCCTATAACCCGGGTCACCTGATGATAGCCCCCTACCGGCACGTAGCTAATCTAGACGAGCTAACTGATGAAGAGCGCCACGAGCACTTTGCCATGGTTAGCCGGTGTATCAAGCTCCTGAGACAGGCATTTAACCCCGGCGGTTTTAATATCGGCATAAACATGGGAAAGGTGGCCGGAGCCGGCATAGAGGAGCATGTTCACACTCACATCGTGCCTCGGTGGCAGGGCGATACCAACTTTATGCCGGTAATATCTGAGGTAAGGGTAGTGCCTGAAGCCCTGGCTGGAACCTATGAAAAGCTAAAAGGCAAATTCTGATTGAAGTTCTACAGGGCACCGCTTCCCGGAGAATTATCAATGTGCGTAACCGTTATTCCTAAGCTGTGGGTTGGTATGTGGTTGAAAGCCACAAGCAGTATAGCCTGATTGATAACCCCATTTCAACCCCCGTTTCCAAAACAAAAAGGGGCAAGTTGTGCCCCCATTAGCTTCTGTATTCAGTTGTAGATTGAATTAACCAATCTATCTTAATTATACCGGTATCATCCTCAAAACCCTAAGTAGCATGGTTATAATAGTCTCTCAACTTCTCCTATCCACAGTTTGGCCCTAATTATGAACTCAGTTTCTCTCTCAGCACGTTCCTGCCCATCATAAAGTTCGGGGTCAATATTGATTAAGTGAGGACTACCGGCTATTCTTTGGTAAAGCTGTAATTTCCGCTCTTCGTCTCCTTGCTTTACCGCTTCCCGGCAAGCATCTTCCAAGGACTTTACAAGTTGTTGGACCTCAATCAATAGGCTCTTTGTGTAATCACTAATATTATGGTCTTCCAAAATTAAGTTCCCCATTTTACCTTTGATACGGTTTCGAGTTGGGTGGCTTACTTCTTTTTATGGTATCAAGCCTCCGCTCCTGTGGTCTGCCTCTTGATATTGTGTATAGCTCTCGAGCACAAACAGGCATTTCATTACCCCTGTTGAATTAGGTTTTCTATTGAGCAATGGTTATAATGTCTAATGCTTGATTTTGTTTCTTACTGCCATGTTGCCTTCTCAAGGCAACAATAGCCCACAATAACTCTGGTAATCTCTCATCCAATCTCAACCTGCTTGAGCACTCATCACACACACTGTAGAAAACCGCTTCTTTGTCATCACCGTCTTTCTCGCCCATAAAATTGTGGCAAAAATAACACACCCTTTTCATTTCTTGACCCCCTCTTTCTTCAAGTTATTTATAGCTATATTCTGATTCACAGAGAGGCGAACTTCAATAGGATGTAAGTACCACTTCAATAGGTCATTAGTACTTTTGCTTGATTATTCCGCCGACTGGTAAAATCCACCCTTGCTTATACCCCAGCCCCAACCGCCTCAACTCAAGTGTCAATCAATCCTGTCTGGTTCCAGCCAAGACCATCGGTAGTACTCAGCGAGAAAGCACTCTGGTCGCCGCTAGCCCCACCGATAGTGCTTGTGCCGCAGTAAGCTACACTGCCGTCAGGAGACCAGGCTACTTGAGCTTGGTTAGGGCCGGTAGGTGGCTTGAGGCTGGACTTCCAGGTGGGGAGAGCGGATTGTGGGTTGAATGTAAAATATACCGGGGCGACCGGCACCCCGGAGGCTATTCCCACCCCCATCATCGCTCCAGCTAGCAGCTTACCCTCATTACAGCTACCGTAATAAGCCAGGCTGGAGATAACATATTCAGGGGAGCCACCACTCACATAGAGTCGATTACAATGGATGTCATCGAGCCGATAAACATCATCGTTCGGATTGCCGGCCACAGCCGTGCCCGGGGGATTATCAGACCAGCAGGCGTAGACACAGCGCGACGGCATATCCAAGACAGAGTAGTCTGAGGGCAGAGCCAGATCGGCGTAGGTAAGAGGTGAACCTGGGGTATCCTCGCCCGACTGGCAAATTTCCACCGGATACCCCAGCACTGCGGCGCCATTCCAGGTCATAGTGTCGGCGGCAACCCTTTTACCGATGTAGAGATAAGTATCATCTGTGTCAGGAGCCGGACCACTCGAGACAATAGCCAGTATCGCCCTGTCGGCAGCAAACGCCGGCGAATACTTTATGGCGAAGACATCGGTGCCGGCTATTGCTGGCTCTGACGGCAGCCAGCCCGGAGCCCCGCTGCTCATATCTCTCCAACCCGAGACGGGAATGGTATATACCCAAACTCTTCCACCTCCGTTGCCGGTAGACGTACCAACCGCCAACTCCCTGGCAGACTCCCCATAGGCTGGGGAAATGGCAATGCACTGTATCAGCTCGCCAGCAGCCAGATTGGCTGTCAAACCCAGTGGGAAACAGGCTCCCCCGCCATTAGTTGACAGGTAAACTTCAGTTCGGGCATTGGTGACCACAGCGACTATCTCAGGCGTATCAGGGGCTATTGCCAGTTCATCCCAGGTGGCAGCACCGGTAATGCCAGCCGATATGTCAACCCACCCGTAACCACCGTGACTTGACTTGTAAAGCCGTGTATTCACCGAATCAAGGGCATAGATATGCTTACCATCAGAACCGACGGCAATACGGTTCACCTCGCTATTCCTGAGTATCAATAGACCGCCGACTGGAGCCGCAGTAGCTATGGTGAACTGACTGACCGCCGGGGTTGGCTCAATATTGCCTGCCTCGTCTTGCGCTTTGACATAGAAGACGTAGGCGCCGTCAGGTAAGTTCATATAGGTCTGGCTAATGTCTGGAGTGAATGGAGAGTACCCAGCATCATACCCCTCTAACCAGTATGAGTAAACCAGGTCGGCGGTGGCAGTACTATCATCACTGCCTGTCCACTGGAAGGTTACATTACTATAGCCTATGGTTTCACTCGGGGCGCCAATTATTATCGTCTCTGGTGGTGTAGTATCTGGAAACGGTGGTAGCGTTTCTTTGGCTACCGGGGTCACACTTGTAATCGTCACCAATGAGCTTTCATTACCACTGTCGTCTACTGCGGTTACCGCAAAGTAGTACTTGGTTCCGTCTTCTAGTCCGGTCGCCCGATAACTGTTGGTGGTAATGTCGGTTATCCGGTGGATAGGTGTCATGCCGGTAACATTCGTTATTTCTACCTTGCTCAGGTATACGTTATAATGGTCGAAGTCTCCGGCAGCGCTCTGCTCCCAGCTCAGAAGCACGCTGCCGTTATAGGCATCACTGGCAGCTAAACCAGTTATTGCCGGTGGGGGTGTTGTGTCAGGTGCGGGCACAGGTACTGGTGCCGGCGGGATTGGATTAGCACAGCCGCCTAATAATACGGCTATTGAGACCCATACCACTACGTAGTTCCACTTCATCGCTGGTCCTCACGCGTTTCACCACTCGCCCTTCATATTCTATCAGAGGTAAGGATATACTTCCACGTGAGAAGTCGCCAAGGTTGGGAATTGAACATTGCGCTACCTTGTTACCCTATACCCTGATAGTTGAACTTATCTATCTTCGGGGTAAGAGGAGGGCAGGTGAACCGATGGTCGGGAAGCCTTCAGAAAGAGGATGAGTGCTATGGCTATGAGAGGACCGATGGCACCGATGAGGAAAGCCACCGAGTAACTCTGCGTCACATCAAAGATATATCCACCCAGGAGTGGTCCTATGGCTCCGCCGAGGGATGTGCCCAGCATTTCCAGTCCGACAATGGCTCCAATTGAGTGTAAGCCAAACAATTCCCCGGCTATTAGCGGGAGTTGAGTAACTACACCCCCGTATGCCAGTCCAAAAATCACCGCAAACACGTAGAATGTCCCAACACTACCAATCCCCATGAGCAAAAAGACCGCCGCCGCCTGAAAGAAGAGGCAGATAGCCAGCGCCGGTTTTCTGCCTATGGTATCAGATAGCCAGCCTACAGCCAGTCTGCCGAAAATGGTCGAAATACCAATCACCGCCAGGAAACTTGCCGCCACCGACCCGGATATCTCCAGATCGGTGGCATGGGGCACAATATGAATCATCACCATATACAGGCAGGTGGCAAAAAGGATGGTTATGATAAATAGTACCCAGAATGGCCGGGTGCGGGTTGCTTCTCGTAGTGAAACATCCCCCTTATCAGCAGCTGAGTTAGACGACTTGGCTGCTCCGGTCCCACCGTAGGGCAAAAGCCCCATCTCTCCGGGAGTGCGCCTCATCGGTAATGCTGCCAGGACAATGATAATTAAAGCAATAGCTCCCATAATAATATAGGACATACTCCAACCGTAGGTCTCGATGAAGTAACTCGCCGGTCGTGGCATAATCGCTGTCCCCAGTCCTATCCCGGCCAGGACAATGCCCATCGCTAATCCCCGCTTCTTAACAAACCACCTGGCCACGGTAGCTACCAGAGGGGCAAAGGCAACACTAACCCCCAGCCCGACTAACAGGCTGTAGAATATATATAATTGCCAGAGAGCACTGATTTGACTGGTAAGCAGCAGACCAAGACCGATAAAAAAACCACCGGCGGCCACGGTTATTCTGGGCCCATACTTATCAGTAGCCCAACCAGTGAGGATGCCAAATCCCCCGCGCGAGAGCATATAGAGGGAGAAAGCCAACGATGTCATTGCCCGCGTCCAGCCAAACTCGGCGGCCAGGGGCTTAAAGAATATGCCGAAGGAATAATGCACGGCGTAGGCAACTATGGCAACACAAAGCGCCGCCCCCACCACCACCCAGCCGTAATAAAGACGCCGGGTAGATGAATCCTGGGTTTCAGTGGTATGGCTCGGTTTCGTCTGAACCTCCTCGCTCGGTTACGTCTTTGGTAAGGCAGCAATCAAAAGTTGGCTTACAGTTTAAACGATTTGACGCACAACCACAAGACTATCCCTTACCCTGACGCTCATCTACGATAAGCTTCTTGGCTCTGGTCATGCGCTTCAATGTACCCTGGCTTACCAGTTCCACTTCGGGTAAAGCCATTCTATCAGCGTCAACATTTTTTCTGATTAGCCGGTGGCTCAATACCGTGTTGCTTATCGCCTCACCGATATGCTGACCCTCTCCGGTAACCTCAGCCTTAAAAAGAAGGATGTCCCGACCTCCTTCTTTGCCAAGAGTCAATTGATAATCAATGATGTCCGGGATACTAAAAATAAGTTCATCAAACATTGCCGGGTATATTTCATCCCCCTCGCCTATTTTCACTATCCCTTCCCGCCTTCTGGTTATTTTAGCTATCTTTTTTAAGGTAGACGCTCCGCACTCGCAGGGACTGCCGACCAACCTAGATATATCGTGCGTTCGGTATCTAATCAGGGGCATTGCTTCCCTGGTCAGGGTGGTAAAGACCAGCTCTCCTTCGGCATCATTACCTAATACCGCGCCGGTCTCAGGGTCTACCACCTCCACCAGCAGGTCAGCCTCATTGAAGTGAAAGCCGCTATGGGCATGACACTCTATGGCAACCCCCAGCCCCATTTCCGTCAGTCCGTAATGGGCAGGGACATCGCAGTTCCAGGCATCCTGTAGTTGCCTTCTCATAGATTCGGATAGGTATTCAGAGGTAACGAATAAGGCCTTAACCCCTTTTGCTTTTAAATCGTGATTGTGCCGTGTTTCCTGTGTAATCCGATACATGCGCGATACCGAGACGAACAGGACAGTTGAGTGAGCCTCGTCTATTATTCTCAGCTGCTCCTCGGGGCTTGGGGCAATGCCTGAAATTATCGGTAAGCCGCCCATTTTTATTACCCCCTTGGCCAGCAAATCAGCCTGGTCATTGGGCCTGGCGCTGGGCAGCATTATCTGAACCACATCACCCTCGGTGGCAACCGACCTCATGCCTGCTCCCATAAAATCGGTCATCGTCTCCAGGTCTCCCTCGGTGCAGAATACCCTCTTTTGGGGACCGGTCGTGCCCGAAGAGGTAAAAGTAGTTGCCCGTTCTATCTCACCATGCGAAACGCAGGCAAATTGATAGGGATGCTGTGCCAGGTCTATAGGATTAGTGAGGGGGATATTAGCTAAGTCATCCAGGGAGCCTATATCGTTGACCTTTATTCCACTTTTATTAAACAATTCTCGGTAGAAAGTGCTCTTTTCATAAACGTAGGAGAGTATCTTTCTGAGTTTGAAAAGCTGATAACGGTCTATATCGGCTCTGGTTACCTGGTCAATGCTTTCTTTCCCAGTAAATTGCCGATATTCAGGGTCCTCTTTTACTTTTTGCCTGATTATGTTATGGAGCCACGGCTCCAGAAAAATGGTTTCCAAACATTAACTCCTAGCGATAAAACACGTTTCCGTTAGATTGTTTATCAACCTACCCTTTTGAATCTACCTTTAGTAAATGACCTCGTCCTGGATTGACCGCCCCATTAAAGCCCTACCATAATAGCAGCTGAGATACTGATGGAAAAGTTCCACTGCAGAACCCTGTCGAACTACATGCTCCCAGCAGGCTCCTATTTCTTTTACTCGCTATGTTTCTCCAAATACCTGAGTTGGCCCTTCAAGAGGCATCCACCCAGCTTCCCACAGCATTTCTTTACACTTCTCCACAGAAAAGCCTCTGCCTCCCTTGGAAGTGTCTTCTAACGTATCCCTAGGATTAGGGCCTGTTTCCGCATAGATTTGATTAGCCCCGGCGCGCAAGGCCAATACGCGTGGTTCATGAACCCCCATAGCCTTAATGATGTCACCACTGACCAATCTTGTAACTGCCACTGCCTTTGCTAGCTCGACCTCAGAGATCTTGCCCAGTGGGGCAAGGGGTATCCCAGGTGCTGGAACCCTCCACATCGCTGCATGGTTAACGGTACCGTATTGCTTGCCACGGAACATCTCTTCAACTAGTTCTTCTGGGGAATGCTCCGGCCCAATTGGCTCAACGCAAAAGCCTAGCTCTAATTTGGAATCCTTTATTGTATCCAGGGTGGCTAGCCTGACCTCCGATGGTATCCTTGTATCCTTGCTCTCACGTAAACGAAACACGTGATAAACTCCTTGGAATCCTGCGCTTAGTAGCGCTTCTGCTTCCTGGGTACCAAAATCTCCAATATTGGCTACTAAGGGCAGTGAGATGTCTTCTCTTACTGCTTTTGCTATTTCGATGAATTGGTCGAAGGGGTAATCTGCGGTTGTCATAAGGAAAATGGCATTTGCCCCGGCTTCTTCAAATGCCTTTGCTCTGGTGACTACCTCCTCCAAGCTAAATTCTAAGGGTGACTTGACCAAGCCCGTGCTTTCACCAAAACTACAAAAAGCGCAGTTTTTGGAACAAGGCCAAAAATTAATTCCTATTTGAGCAAATACCTCGCCGCGGTTGTTGAATTGCCGACGCGATAAGCTATCAGCTATTGCCATAAGCGCGTAAAATTCACTTGAATTGGGGTCTATTTTCAAGAGTTCTATAGCTTGCGGCTTGCTAATTTCCCCTCCCTCTGAGGCCTGGGCCAATATTGATGCTACTCGTGCATCAATTTCCGTCATTTTCCTTGCCCTACCTTGTTGCCGACCAATAAAGGGGTGGAATAGAGCCTCTCTCCGCTAGTGTTGGTCAAATAATAGGCGCAGAAGGGTATTATTCGCCGGTCCGGGGTAACCACATGACCACAGCACCCGCGCAGTCTATCTATATCCACACTCCACACATCCTGAAAGGGCATGCAGGTGATGGTCAGGTAATAGTTTAGCAATCGGTCGTAGAAGTCTCCGGCATTACAGGATGGGCAGTGGCTCTCATTAAGTCGCCAGTGACGGCTCATAAAGCGTCGTGAGCTCTCCTCGGGAGGGGGCTCGGTGCATGAACCCCAGCCGGTAACCCGCCCTCGAGCCAGATTGCTTATGGCTTGCAGCTTTCCCTCCTCGGTCAGGATGAAAAAGCTGGAAAACGCGCAGTGTGAGTCCTGGGCATGGCGAGGGAGAAAATCCTGCCACTTGAGTTCGCCCTCAGTCTGAGATTCCAGGGCACGGATTACATCGGGGATAGTTATCCGGTCTTCATCACTGGGTGGGTGGGGGTAACGACCCAAATAGCTTATGGGCTGAAAGTGGATTCCCTTAACGGTGGGTATCCGGCTCTTGGCGAACCTGACGATGTCCCCTAGCTGATGGTCGTTTACACCGGGGATAATGGTGGGTACAAGGATAACCCCAATTTTCTCCCGGGTGCAGTTATCCAGCGCCTGCCTTTTAATATCAAAGAGATTTCGTCCTCGGGTGTAGCGATAGACATCATCAGTTACCCCGTCGAATTGGAGATAGATAGCGCTGGCACCGGCGTCCTTGAGACGCCGTAAATAATCCGGTTCTCGGGCTATTCTGAGCCCGTTGGTATTAATCAGGATATGATTGAATCCAGCTTCTCGCCCTAAGGCAGCGATTTGAGGCAAGTCATCGCGCACTGTAGGCTCACCACCACTGAGCTGGATAGTACAGGCACCCACCCCCTCCATAATCGCTTCATACATGCCGCGGATGACCTCAATATCTGGTTCATGTTCTTTATTCTTATCAGCGCTGGCGAAGCAGACCGGACACTTAAGGTTACACCTCAGGGTAACCTCCATCACCATGGTACAGGCTCGCGTCCAGTGCTCCGGGCACAGTCCACAATCATAGGGACAGCCCTTATCCACGGCGGTAAAGCTGTGGAGCGGACCGGAACCTTTCTCGCTGCCCTTAGCCCAGTCCAGGTAGTGCCTGGCATCCTGCCGCCAGATAAGGACCTTACTTTCGCCATGCTCGGGACAGGTCTTTTCCAGATAGACCTTCCCGTTGTCTGCCACCTTCCTGGCTGGGATTCTCTTGAGACATACCGGGCAGAGACTTTCTGTCTCTCCTAGCAGTTTTCCCATCCTTAGCCAACCTCCGCTATCTGGATAATTGCTTTCACATCTTGGTCATCGCCAGTAGGGCATAGCCGGGTCTTCCCAGTCTGAGGTACTCCTGGTAGGCATGGAGAGAGGGAGTGGCATCTCCCGCCCGTTTCCATTGACACGGTCCCTTTGGTAACTTGCCGGCGAAGTTATCTATGGAGCCGAAGGTAATACCTAGCTGGAAAGCCACTTTCCCTAATTCGTGGGAATGGTCTTCCATGTAAGGGGATTGAAGTCCAACCCGTTCCAGGAGATTGATGTATTCCTCCGCTTGCCAAGCGCCAGCCAGACAGCAGGCGAAACCGACTTGACTCCTCAGCTCGTTACTTACCTCTCCATTGAGGATGATATCGGTCATTACCAGCTTTCCCCCCGATTTTAAGACGCGCCCAATGTCTCGGGCGGCAATCTCCTTGTTGGGAAGAAGGGAGAGGGAACATTCGGATATTACAGTATCAAAGGAGGAATCGCTGAAGGGCAGGTTCTCTCCATCGCCCAGCAAGAAGCTTACCCTGCCAGTTACCTCTTCCCCCTCAGTTCTACCTTTACAGAAGGAAATCATCTTATCTGATAGGTCAATGCCGATAACACGGCAATCATACTCCCTGGCTAGGAAAAAGGCGGTCGTGCCCTTGCCACAGGCGATATCTAAAACAACAGAGTCGCTGTTAATGCCAGCGACCTCGGCTAACCTTGCGGTAAGCTTTAGCCCGCCGGGGTGCAGCGTTTCCCCCAATAACTGGTCAAAGACACACGATTCATATAATTTAACTGCGTCCTCCTTGGCTTTCTCAGTCATCTCTAATTACCCACATAATTAAGTCAGTATTAGACCCCTGCCAGGAGACCCTTGAGCTCAGCCTGCTTTTCCCGCCTGGCTTTCCCCATCTGTGGTGGCTTACGCAAATTCTTCTCCCAGTCAGGATTGAAAACCAGGTCAAGGATATGTATAGTTGGCTTTTCTGCAGAAGCGAATGTTTCGCGACAGGCAGCGCAGTATACCAGCATATCAAAGGGGGCTTCATCAGCACGCTGTTTGGCTAGTTTGAGGAATAGTTGAGCATCGGCGTAAGGAATCATTCCACCAGCTCCGCAGCAGCGTGTCTTTTCTCTAGAATACTCCATCTCCTCTATTTGATAGCCCATCTGCTTGACCACGGTTCTGACACTATCCATAAACTCCATTTCGTCTCTTACGGTGCAGGAGTCATGCAGGGAGAAGGTCTTGGGGTTGGAGGTTTTTGCTCCCTCAGGCAGCCCCTTCTCGGCTATTACCTCGTAGACCGACTTCAGTTTAAGGTCGGGGGAATTGCGTTTGATGGTGCGATAACAATCAGGGCAGGCGAGAAGCACTCCTGAAGCACCCAGCTTCTTTACCTCGGATTCAAGCCCGCCCAGTATTTCCTCGAACTTGGGGTGGTCACCAAGGCAGTGGGTTGGAGCCCCACAGCAGTTCAGGATAATTCCTGTGCCCGGCAATTTCTCCCGGAGATAATCATAGACCTTAATCACCAGCTCTGGTGAATGGGCGGATAGGGTACAGCCGGGAAAGAAGGCCCATTCGCCCTTTTCATCCTCGGGAGCAGATTTAGACAGGGCAAAGGCGTCGGAGGTAGAAAACTCCTGGTCCCTCCTGACAAACTGGTGTGAGGGAAGAGGTCCAATACCTTCCTTCACCATCGCCTCTCGTATCTCCATGCACATATCACCGAGGCACAAATCCTCAGGGCAAAGCGTTTTGCACAGCTCACAGAGGTTACAAGAATATGGAATAGCCGGGTTCTCCTTAAAATAGCCGGCCTTAAACTTCTCGGCAAATTCCTTTGGTGTTTGGCAATAAAGCTTCAGAAACTCGCAATCTTTAACACAAAGCTTACACTCACAAGAAAGACACCTCTCTGCCTCCTCTTTAGTCTCTTCTTTACTAAGCCCTAATTCAATCTCTTGGAAACCCCGTTCCCTTTGTTCTAAGGGTAAAGTAGGCATACTTACCCTCTTCTTGGTGCTGACCCCTTCTATGTTAACCTTCAATTTGCTTTCCTGGGGTCCTTCATCATCTCGACCAACGGTGAGGTCCTCGCCTCTAATATAACGGTCAATAGAGATAGCCGCCTTTTTCCCGGCTGCCAGGGCTTCAATGACTGATTTGGGACCATACACCCCATCTCCCCCGGCAAAGATTCCGGGCACGCTAGTTTCTAAGGTAGTTTCGTTCGCACTTATATAACCACGCTTCGAACGTAGTATTTCGCTATCTTCCAAGAAAGCCGTGTCTGGAGCCTGACCGATAGCCAGAATCACCATATCCGTATCTATACGGGTAGTCACTGCTTCATCAAAGGATGGATTAAATCTCCCCTCCTCGTCAAAAACTGAAGTGCAGCAAACAAGTTCTATGCCTTTTACCCTCTCGCCATCTGCCAAGATTCTCTTTGGCCCCCAAGACACATTGAGCTTGACGCCCTCATCTAATGCCTGCTGAATTTCCCATTCAAACGCAGGCATTTCCTCTCTGGATTCCAGGCAAGCCAGCTGAACCTCCTTCGCCCCCGAACGGAGAGCAGTCAAAGCCACATCAATAGCTACATTGCCACCGCCTATCACTACTACCCTGTCTTTAACCTCGACTTCCCGGCCGAGGTTAACCTCTTTTAGGAAATCCACACCCCATAAAACCCCGTCTAATTCTGAGCCCTCAATTTTCAACTTTCCGCTCATTTGGGCTCCAGTGGCAATGAAAATAGCATTGAAATCCTGTCTAAGTTCCGAGACCTTAATGTCGTCACCTATCCGCGTGTTGAGCTTAACCAGTATGCCCATTTTTTCAATGATACCCAGTTCCTGTTCCAGAATGTCCCTGGGCAAGCGATATCCGGGAATACCGACGGCAAGCATTCCCCCTAAAATAGGCAAAGCTTCAAAAATGGTAACCTGATAGCCCATTTTTCTTAATTCATAAGCCGCCATCAAACCAGCGGGGCCACCACCTATGATAGCTGTCCTTTCTTTCTTTTCCTCAGCAATGGTCAAATCACCGTCGCCTGCCATTCCATAATCAGCCGCACTCCTCTTAAGACACATAATGGAGATAGGTTCATCAACTTCTTTCCTCTTGCACATGTCTTCACAGGGGTGGGTGCAAATGCGCCCCATTATCCCAGGGAAGGGAAGCCTTTCTCTAATCAACTTTAGGGCTTCATCAAATTTGTCATCGCGGATTAAGGTAATGGCACCTTTCATATCTACGTGCAGGGGGCAAGCTGCCTGACAAAAAGGCATCTCATCTCCGATGCACTTTTCAATGATTTTGTCTAGTTCGCTCATAGTAAGTGAATGCCTCCGCTCATATAGTTACTTGCTTTCGAGCATCTCCTCAACCTTAATCACCTTTTCCAGAACTATTTCCTCCAGCAAATAAATAGCACCGCATTTGGGGCATTTTATCCCCTCGACATCGCCGGGTGTGTCAAGATAAGTCATCGACACGTCGCCTTCAACCATTTTCTCCTTACATTTAAAACAATGCCATTGTTCCATTTCGCTCACCCCTTTATCTCAGCCTTATGGACATATGCCGAGCGGACTATGTAGTTCCCATTTTCCATGGCATACTCCACATAAAAAGTTGCTGTCCCTATCCGCAATTTAGCCAGATACCTGTTTTCATCCGGCAGGTAGAGTTTCTCCCCCTCAGTCTCGGCACGGTGGATTACCTGTTTCACCTCGTCCTCTGATATATGCCTCTCCTCCAGTAGCTGCTTCCCCTTCTCGTCCACCTGCAGCTTTATCTCTTCCCAAGTCACATCAATACCTCCTTATATTTTGTAATCCCCTTCCCCACCAATAGCCGGAGATTGTTCTACTAAATAGACGTAGTATCCAGACTCAGCTACAACCAGTACCGCCTCTGTTTTATGGCTGGCAGCCTGCTGAGCATCCGGTATCGTCATTACGTTCCTCCGGAAAGAATGGGAAGGGTAAAAAATAAATGCCACACTTGCCGGCAATAAGACCTTCCCAGCTAGTTATGGCATTCAGAAGAATGGTCACAGAATACCGCTCCCCGTGACCGTAACTCTATAATATCTATTGTTGCCCAATTCAGCTACCTATAAGTTTACAATACAGAAAGGAGACTGTCAAACGAGCATTAAAAGGAGGCTGCGGAGAAGTTCGGCAGGGTGTTCATTACCACGGGACAGCGGTTCGACCTCGTGTGCCGACACCTATCCGGGGGTACTTCAGTGGCGCAGGAATTAAGAGACTTCCTACTTAGCCACTGTGAAAATGCCTATAACACTCCACTCGCCTGGGACAGGTTTGCTGGCTCTGACCTGCCAGAAATAGGTTTTGCCCAACTCAAGTTCCTTTTCACATGCGTAAGCTGAGGTGGGAACTGTTGCCTTTATTACCACGTCACTCATAGACGCATCTCCGGATAGAATGAACTCGTATTCAGTAGCATCGGCCGCACCTGACCAGCAAAAAGCAGGCTGAGGTGGTATGTTATCAGCCCCGTTTATCGGGCTAGAGAGGACTGGCCCGGGGTAGAGTGCCCTCACTGGCACACCTGGCTTCACGGTGAAGCTCTCTATCCATGACCAGGGACTCTTGATACGGTCGCCGGTAACAACGTCTCGGACTCTCACCCTCCAATAGTAAGTTTTACCAGCAGTGAAGGGGGGAACTGTCCACGTACTACCCTGACTGTCAACGACGGTACCACCGCCAGGAGGTATAAGTAAAGCTGGTGACTCCGGGGCTGGCGGGTAGTAAAATGGACCGAACAAGCCACCACCAATATCAGCCATAACTGCATAAAAATCTTTATCCATAGCTATCTTAATTTCATAACCTGCAGAAAGAGACCTTGATTTCCAGGAGATATCTACCTGACTAGCCCGTCCTGATACCGGGTCATAGTCCACAAGAGCGCCACTTATTGGGGAAGTGGGTGTGGGGCCGAGCCAGGATAAGGTGTCTTCACAAGACCAGATACCGCCTTGGGGTGGGTTATAGGCACGCTGGTCGATAACCCATAAGCTAACCGGTTCATTGAGTTCCATTCCCCCGGAAACGGAGAGTCTCTTGGTGGGTTGGTTCCCCAGACTAACGTTGGCGTCCAAGCCGGCGCTGGCTGCACCCCACCTTAGATACGGGGTGGTTGGCGAGGAGAAGTAGTAGCCAGATTTTCTGGATATTTGTAATCCAGTGACGGAGCTGGGCGAGCTTGAGCCACCCTTCCACGTATCCCACTCCTCATCCCCCGAGAAGACCCCCCAGCAATACATTCCGCCCGAGTTGATTGCCAGGATGTTACCGCCACTCTTATAGCTGGAGCTGGCAACTACCAGGGTGTTGTCGCGAGTGGGAAGTAGTTTTTCAATCGGGGTGAAAGTAGCACCACTGTCGGTGGAATAGGCTACATCAAAGTCACCAGTACCCTGACCACCCACTAACACCGTGCCCTTGTAGTTATCCGGAGTAGTGGTAGTATAAGCACAGGTTATTGCGTAGCCATTGCCAAGATGGGTATTTGTTGGTGCTTCCCATGTCCAACCTCCCTTGGCACCCTTGCTGACATAGCCGGCAGCATCAATGCCATAGACTGTTTCCTCATCCTCAACAGCAAGGTCAACTAAAACTATATTAGGGGAACAGGACCTATAAGAATTACCACCATCCTTTGACCAGAGTAGTTCCTGGGATGCCGTTGTCGGGTCGGTATTGACATACCATACCGCTTTGGTATCAGCGTAACCCGGGTCAATCCTGACCAGAGGATTGTCACCAGTGCCGGTACTGGAGCGAGCTAACATTCGCTCCCACCTCTTACCCAGCGGGTTGGAGGTTGACCGCCATAGGCTATCGGCATTGGCGGCACCAGTATTAACCGTGGTCATAAACAAAGTGCCGCCGTCTGGTACTGCCTCAAGACCATTGATAGTGGTAATGACGGTATCAATAAGCCCCGTCTGGTTCCAGCTGAGTCCATAATCAGTACTTCGGGAGAAGGCACTCTCATCATTAGCCGCACCACCGATAGTGCTGGTGCCACAAAAGGCTACCTCGCCGTCAGTAGACCAAGCTACCTGAGCCTCATTTTCCCCCGTAGGTGCCTTAACACTGTCTCGCCAGTTAGGGAGCTTTGTCTGTGGGTCAAAGCTGCTACGCACTTGGACGCAGGGTGCCATAGGCACTGCCCAAGTGCTGTTTCGTCTTCCAGCGAGCAACTTACCCTGGTCTTGTGTACCATGATAGGCTAGGCTTGTACTGACAAATTCGGAGCCATCACCGGCATTAAGACGCACCATAGCGGTATCATCCAGTCGATAAACATCATCGTTGGTATTGCTGCCAACTCTGTCAGACCAGGAGGCGTAAACACGGCGCAGTGAGATATCAGCACCATAGTAGTCTGCAGGCAAAGCCAGGGCGGCATAAGTAAGCGGCGTCCCCGGTGAATCTTCACCAGCTTCGGCGATAGCCACCGGGTAACCAGAGAAAAGCGGAGAATTCCAGGTTACCTGGTACGCTCCAACATCCATTTTGCCAATGTAAAGCCAGGTTGTCCCCGGATTGCCAATGTCACTCGGAGCAGTCACATTGTCGGATGTTATGGTTAATAGCACCCCGTCGGCATTGTAATTGGGTGAGTAAGCTAAAGCAAAGACATCAGCGGCTGCCCAGCCTGAAGCCCCGGTGCTTACGTTAGTCCAGCTGTGAAATTGTGGTCCCACAGACATCACCCACACCTGTCCGCCACCAGCTCCGTTTGAGGTGCCGAACATTATTTCCCTGGTTATTCCCCCACCGGCGCTATTGGAGCTAGAGACGGCCACATCTTGAATAGTACCGGCAATCGTCAGTCCGGCAACACCAGCCGGGGTAAAGCTCATACCACTATCAGTGGAGAAGAAAACCTCTGGGGTGGTGGTATCGACTACGGCTAGAAAATTAGGGTCATCAGGCGACACTGCCAGGTCATCAAGGGAGATAAACGCAGGTAAGCGACCGGTGATGTCAGTCCAGGTATAGCCACCGTCATCGGACTTGAAGAGCAAAGGTGTGGCGCTATCGAGAGCATAGATGGTCGTGCCATCAGAACCGATGGCGATGCGGTTGACCTCGGTGCCGGCAGCAATGATCCAGTCGCCGTTAGCACCGTCTTCAGGCGTAGTTACTCGCTGCCATTGAAAAGCAGTGTCATCGGCTATGGCAGGTCTGGCTTCAAGCATAAGGAAAGAACTAAATAGCAGCATAATCATTAACAACATCATTAACAACTGTCTCCAGGTTGTTAGCTTCAAAATAACTTCCTCCCGTGTAAAGATGAGTTTTCCCTGGGAAATTCAGCCACCTTTGAACATTCCCCTTAGAACCCGGCTTAAGGTGTGCCGAATATCTCCGGATAAATGAACTTGGCTACCAGCTCTAAACCGTCTACTATTCTGGGTCCAGGACGTTCTATCAGGTTTCCGTCTATTTCGTAAATATGTCCCTCGACTATTGCGTCCACGCCGCTCAATCTTGGTTCTGTCTTTATCGAGTTATATGTCCGAGTAGCGGCTACACCCATGCCGCTCACCACGATTACCTGAGGATTTCTGCCCATAATTTCCTCTAGTGACACAACACGGGTTTTCTTAAACTCTTCGGCAAAGATGTTTACTCCGCCAGCTTTTTGAATTAAATCATCAATGAAGGTCTCCGAACCCATAGTCGTTATCGGGTCATACCAACAGACATACAGAACCTTACGTTGTTCCTCCGGAGTTAAACTCTCCGTTTTTGCGGTTACCGCTTCGATTCTAGCCCTTAAGCCGTCAACTAGCTGAGCGGCGGTTTTACTCTTTCCTGTAATATGCCCCACCAGGGTAATATCCTCTAGCACATTATCCAGGGATATTGCCGACATGGCGATGACGGTCAGCCCCGCATTCTCCAGAGCTGGGAGGACAGTTTTTTCGTGGATTGATGCAGCCAGTATCAGATCTGGCTGCATATAGATTACCTTTTCTATGTCAGGGGTGGAGTAGCCAGCCACCCTCGGTTTGCTCTTGGCTGCCTCAGGGTAGCTGCAATACTGAGTGACGCCAACTATACTGTCTTCTAAACCCAGTGCAAAAAGAATCTCAGTATTGCTGGGGGCGAGGGAAATAATCCGCTGTGGTAACTTTTCAATCACTACCTCCCTGCCCAGGTCGTCAGTGATGGTCAAAGGGAAGCTGGGTAATTCCTCTGGCTCCGGCTCAACGACCTCTGCCGGCTCTGCCGGCTTTTCTTCAGGTGGTGGCGGAGGTTCGACTTCCTCTGGTGGTTTTTCTTCAGCAGGTGGTATTGGCGTGACTTCACTGGGGGGAGTCGGAGTAGCACAGGCTACAGACAAAAGTAACCCGGCTATCACTAACAAAGTCAAAAGGGCTAAAGCGTGCTTCCTCATTGTAACCTCCTTTACGTTTCTGCAAATAAAAATCCCCCTGCTCCTGTGCGCAGGGGGCATTCAATAACCAGCTCAAAAAAATTGAACCCCACCCCCTTACACCGTGGAAGCAGTGTCAACTGCTAGGGCTGGCGTTCTGACTGTTACAGTGGACGGGACTGTGCCGGAATTCCACCGGCTTGCTCTCCAATTAAGTCCTTAGTCACCCAAGGACACCCCGAACATGACTATTTAATTGGTGATTATTATAATCGGTGAGTTGGAGGGATGTCAAGTTATATTTGCCCTGTTACAACCTTAAACAGCATAAAGCGACAATCCCTACCGCTTCATCGTATCTTGCCTCTGGCAAGTGAGGCAAATATGCCTCCGAAACAAAGGGTAGCAAAAATGACAAAGGCTATCTTTAGACTACTCACAAAAACTGGATAGTACTCAGGCGTAATTTCAACCCTCCCCATGAATATGGTAAAAATCAGCATGGCGATTCCCATGCTGAGCGTCATCCCGACCGTCCGCATTGTTGCCAGCGTGGCTGAAGCTGTCCCGTAAGACCTCTTTTCAACAGAACTCATAATTGCGTTTGTGTTGGGAGATGAGAACAGGGCAAAGCCGAAACCGAGGATAATCAAGCTAATCAAGATAAACTCAATTGCTGTATTTTGGTTCAAAAAAGTGAGCAGGACGAGCCCTATAGTGGTCAAGCCCATCCCGATTGAGGCAATTATTCGTGGTTCAATTCTGTCGGAAAGCCTGCCGGCAAGCGGTGAAAGAATAGCCTGCATAGCGGGCATGGATACCAAAATCAAGCCGGCATTTTGCGGGCTGAGCCCCTTTGTATACTGCAGGTAAAGACTCAAGAGAAAAGCGACGGCAAATGTTGCGCTGTAGTTAATTAATGCTGCCAGGTTAGAAAAAGCGAAGACGGCATTATTCTTAAAGAGATTCATAGGTAACACAGGACTTGCCACCTTCATTTCCCACCTAATGAAGGCTAATATTCCCAGGATGCCGATTGTGATTGCCCATACACCCGACATCGCGGGTAGGAGAGAAAGACCATACATTATCGCTACCAGCGCAACGCCGTAGATTATAGAACCGCTGAGGTCGAACTTCTCGCCTCTTGCCTCAGCCCACTCCCCTTTCAGTTTCCAGAAAATAGCCGCCATAATTATTAAGCCCAGAGGTACATTTAAAAGAAAAATACTCCTCCACCCAAAGTGCTCTGTCAGGAATCCTCCAAAAAGTGGCCCCAGAGAAAGCCCTAGGTAAACCGCAGCGACATTTATTCCCAAGGCTCTACCCCTCTCACCAACCGGAAATACTGAGGTTAGAATGGCTACCCCGGTGCCAAATATCATAGCGCCGCCTATCCCCTGTAAAATTCGGAAGGAAATGAGCATAGCGGCAGAAGTTGAAATTGCCGAAAGAATAGACGAAACAGTGTAAATCAATATGCCGTAAGTGAAAATCCTTTTCCTGCCATGTATGTCGGCTATTCTTCCGAAGGGGACAAGAAACACTGCCGTAGCCAAAAGATATGAAGTAGCCACCCAACTTAATAACACTGCATCCATTGCGAATTCTTTTGCAATTGAGGGAAGGGCAATATTGATGGAAGAGCCCATAAAGGGTGTCAGGAAAGAGCTTAATGTGACAACAAGTAATACCGCCTTTTTACTAATATTAGTGTTCATACGACTTTCCTTGACCGCTATTATACTTTATTTATTCAACAGTTATTCAACAGTTATTAAAAGGTAACCATTTTCCAGTTGACAAAATTTTTGTTTTATGCTAGCATTCCAATTACAGATGAAGATATCTGAGACATAAAGAAACAAACTGATGATTGAAAACCAGGCGGACGGCTTGGTGAAACAACCATCAAGCCGTTTTTTTGTGTCTAAAGCACCTTAACAATTGAATATGAGGACTAATATCAAGTCTGAAGCAGGTCAAGTGGAAGAAGGCACGTGGTGGATGCCTTGGCATCAAGGGCCGAAGAAGGGCGCGGCAAGACTGCGAAAAGCCTCGGTGAGCTGCCTAGCAAGCCTAGCCGGGGATTCC
>CAZCLE010000019.1:0-20319 GCA_964499445.1 uncultured Dehalococcoidales bacterium | reverse complement strand
CGTTTTGGTAAGAGTAGATTGAAGGGGCAAATATAAAGGTGAGTCAAAGAGAGGCTATACTAAAGGAGAGTTTAACAGGTTAGCCCCCAGTAAGGGGAGTCTAAGAGGGGTGTAGCCCCTCTTTTAAAACCATTTCCCCCTCCCTTATCAAGGGAAGGGGATAAAGGGGATAGGGTTTCCAAATGAAAACTTAAAGGGGGTGAGGTTGATAAATAATTTCTGTAATATAGTCAAGGAGAACCAGCATTGAACCAGGGTCTCATACCTACCTCCGAAGCCGTATCCAGGCTCGTCCAGGAGCTTAACAAACTGCCGGGCATTGGACCCAAGAGCGCCCAGCGACTCGCCTACTATCTGCTCCGTGCCCCTCAAGAGCAAACCAAGCTGTTAGCCCAAGCCATACTGTCGGCAAAACAGGAGACCAGGCTGTGCTCCGTCTGTTTTAATGTTACCGACTCCGACCCCTGCCCCACCTGTCGCAGTGACCAGCGCGACCGCACCAAGGTCTGCATTGTGGAACAGCCCCAGGATATCCTAGCTTTAGAGCATACCCGGATTTATGACGGGCTGTATCATGTGCTCCACGGCGCCATTTCCCCCACCGAGGGGGTGGGAGCGGACAATATCAAAATCAAGGAGCTTATGGAGCGGTTACAGAATAGCTCAGTTAATGAAGTTATCCTGGCGACTAACCCCAATCTTGAGGGGGAACAAACCGCCATGTATCTCAGCCGCCTGATTTCACCCCTGGGCATCAAGGTTACCCGCCTCGCCCGGGGACTCCCCTTCGGCACCGAACTGGAATACGCCGACGACGTTACCCTCACCCAAGCCATAGAAGGCAGACAGGAGTTTTAGCACTCCGACCTTACTTATCAAAGGGTAGATTGAAGGGGCGAAGCCCCTTCTGGTAAGGTTAATAGATTATTAGGTGACCTATCCCCCTGTCCCCCTTCCCTTGGTTAAGGGAAGGGGGAGTGAAAGTAAGAGAGGGGCTTCGCCCCTCTCTAAAATCTCTTCCCCCTCTCCTAACAAGGAGAGGGGGACAAAGGGGGTGAGGTTAAAACTGAATATGGTAAACTTGGATTAGGAGGGTTACTAAGTTGCAGGAGCTTCCAGATAATCCTAGCTGGTTACTTAAACAGGCGGTTCGCGCCTTTGATAAAGAACATTATGGACGCGCAAGATGGCTTTGTTGGATGGAACTCCGTCGGAATCCAAATGATTACTTCACTTTATGCTGGTATGCAAATAGCCTGTACCACTTGGGTAGGCCGAATGACCGCAAAGCTGCTTGTCTTTATGAGCAAGCTATAGACATTAATCCAACCCATCCCTTTGCCCATACAGGTCTTGGTACAATTCATTACTCAAATGCAAAGAGGATACATCAAGAATACTCAATATTTCCGGGAGGCTCTTGGGTAATGTTTGCGAATGAAAAATCACCAGAAAATAAAAGCAAAATTTCATTTATTACAAGCTATGCTGATTCCCAAGTTGGGAATAGAAAAATAGCAATAAAGGAATTAGAGGAAGCTGCAAATCTAGCAAGCGATAGAGATGATAAAGTGCAACTATTAGATATGGCTGCGGAGATACATTGCATTATAGACAATAAAGACGGAATAAAAGCATACAAGGAAGTCTTGCGTATTGCACCTGACTATATTCCTGCGCACTTTCATCTAGCAGGTTGCTATGCAGCTACTGGCAAGCGTGAACTTGCTCTCCAAGAGTATAAATTTATAAAAGAGAATGCACCTGAAGTAGCTACTGATTTAGAATCAGTATTAGCTCATTTTAACATAAACAGAAATAGATAAGGAATTTTGAATACAAACCTAGGATTTAAGATGTCACCTTGACTAACACGATGTAAAAGACTACGCTGTGCTCCGTCCAAATTCGCTTTTGGCTAACTTCTACAGTACAGGCAACGCCAAACAAAAGTAGTTAAAAATGTCCAAACCACGCAGTTATCAAACGGAAGCCATCATTATCAAGAAGATTAAGCTGGGGGAGGCAGATAGAATCCTTACCCTCTATACCCCCCATCTGGGTAAGATTAGAGCCGTAGCCAAGGGGGTCAGGCGCCCCAGAAGCAAGCTCGCCGGACACCTTGAGCTTCTTACCTATAGCCAGGTATCGCTGGCTCGGGGTAGAAACCTGGATACCATAATCGGCAGCCAAACTATCAACAGCTTCCTCACGCTGAAGAGCGACCTTGAGCTTATCTCCTATGCCCTTTACGCCACCGAGCTGATTGACCAGTTCACCGCCGATAATATTGAAAACTGCCCCTTATTCCAATTACTACTGGAGACAATGGAGCACCTGTGCCAGGGTGGCGCTCATGAACTGGCTCTGCGCTACTTTGAACTACACCTCCTCAACCTGGTTGGCTACCGACCCCAGCTTCAGCAGTGCGTCTCCTGCCAGTCAACGCTTGAGCCTGCCAATAACTCATTCTGCCCCGGTGCCGGCGGTATGCTGTGCCCCAATTGCCGCCAGAACCAGTTGACCTACCCCATCTCAGTTGGTGGACTAAACGGGCTACGATTATTGCAGAGCAGCGACTATAATACCGCCCGCCAGCTGAAAATGAACCCGGAACTATCGGATGAACTAGAGGGAGTAATGAGAAACTACCTTAAATACCTCCTGGAACGAGAGGTAAAGTCCACCGCCTGGCTGGATACTTTAAGAGAACGGAAGACGACATTTAACCAAGGCGCTTTACTACAGGACAGGGATAACCTATAATAACCGATAAAGCAGGCAATGCGTGGCTGGGGGTCTCAGGCTCTCAGTCTTTTTGCTAATATCATAAGGAATAAGCCAGAGATGACATCCAGACTAGACCGGGTAACTCAACAACGGCGGCGAAAGCTGGAGAGGATTCGTGCCCGGGGCATTAACCCCTACCCACATCGTTACCACCGTGGCTATACCACTCAGCAAGCGGTCGAAAAACTTCAAGAGTGGGAGTCAAAGGATGATACTGAGAAAGCTGCTGACCGTCTTGCCGGTAAACTCCAGGTTAGTGTTGCCGGGCGGATTATGGCAAAACGAGACATGGGCAAGTCCTCATTCGTTGATATCCGCGATGGCTCAGGGAAGATTCAACTATTATTTCAAGACATAGACCGTTTTGATGAGGAGCAGCGTGAGCTGTTTAGCGATTTAGATATCGGTGATATTATCGGGGTCGAAGGCAATCTGCTTCGGACAAAAAGTGGTGAACCTACCATCAAGGTAGGAGATTTCACCATGCTGGCAAAGTCGCTTCAGCCCCTGCCCGAGAAGTGGCATGGGCTGGCTGATATTGACAAGCGATACCGGCAGCGCTACCTTGACCTCATTGCCAACGCCGAAACTAAAGGAATTTTCCAGGTACGCAGTCAGGTTATCACCGCTATACGGCAGTTCCTCAACCAGCAAGGCTTTATGGAAGTAGAAACACCGGTTCTGCAACCGTCAGCCGGGGGCGCCCTGGCCCGTCCCTTTATCACCCACCACCACGCCCTCGACCAGGATTTCTACCTGCGCATTGCCCTTGAGCTTCACCTCAAGCGGCTGATTGTGGGTGGTTTTGACAAGGTTTACGAGCTGGGGCGCATCTTCCGCAACGAAGGCATCTCCACCAAGCATAATCCCGAGTTCACCATGCTGGAAAGCTATGAAGCCTATGCTGACTATAATGATGTGATGAATATGCTGGAGACGATGGTATCTGAAATCAGCCAGCAGATTTTGGACACGGATGAGATTGAATTCGGTGGCAACATAATTAAACTCAAGCCACCGTGGCGGCGACTGGAACTGCGCCAGGCAGTAACCGAATACAGCGGTATAGATTTCGTGCAATATCCCACCGCCGAGTTGCTAAGGGCTAAAATGGAGGAAACCGGACTGGAGGTTGACCCCCAGAAGAACTGGGCACGACTGGTTGATGAGCTTATTTCCACCTTTGTCGAACCCAAACTGATACAGCCCACCTTCGTTGTGGACTACCCGGTTTCATTGTCGCCCCTGGCCAAGACCAAGCCGGACAACGACCGCGTGGTAGAGCGTTTTGAAGCCTTTGCCGGGGGCATGGAGATTGCCAATGCCTTCACCGAACTCAACGACCCGATAGAGCAAAGGCAGCGCTTCCTCGAGCAACAAGAGGCGCGCCAGAAAGAAGATGAGACGATAGAGACCGTTGATGAAGATTTTCTGCTGGCACTGGAGTACGGAATGCCCCCTACCGGGGGGCTGGGGGTTGGCATCGACCGCCTGGTGATGCTACTATCAAACCAGCCATCAATCCGCGAGGTCATCCTCTTCCCCCAACTCAAAGAAAAACCGTAAGGATTAAGTAGAGTCAAAGAGAGGCGAAGCCTCTCTTACATAATCGGTTCCTCCCTGCCTCTTGATAAGGGGAAGTCTGAAGGGGCGAAGCCCCAAATATACTTAGAGGGAGTCTTAGAGGGGCGAAGCCCCTCTTCCCAACACCTCCCCCTCCCTTATCAAGGGAGGGGGATAAAGGGGGAGGGTTACAAATAAAAACCTATGCTTGACCTGAAATTTATCCGGGACAATATAGACCAGGTGCGAGACGGGGTAGCCAGGCGCCAGGGCACTGCCCCGCTGGACGAAATCCTGGAGCTTGACCTGGAGCGGCGCCAGAAGGTGCTTGAGCTGGAAGGCTTCAGGCATACCCGAAAAGAGACGGCACGAGAAAAGAAAATAGTTGCCGCCGACGAGGGGCGTGGTCTGCGTGCCAAGATAAAGGCACTGGAGGAAGAAGTCAGAAACCTGGATGAGCGACTGACAGAACTTCTGCTACAGATGCCCAACCTCCCCCAGCCCACCGTGCCTTTAGGGACAGACGAAAAGGATAATGTTGAGGTGCGCTCCTGGGGGGAGCCCAAGAGCTTCGACTTTGAGCCCGCCCCCCACTGGAAACTGGGCGAATCGCTGGGCATCATCGACTTTGAACGGGGGGTAAAGCTATCCGGCACCCGCTTCTATGTGCTTAAAGGTCTAGGCGCCCACCTGCAGCGAGCCCTCATCAACTTTATGCTTGACCTCCACACCACCGAGCACGGTTACCACGAGGTATACCCGCCGTTTATGGTTAAACGAGAATGTATGGTCGGCTCAGGCAACCTGCCTAAATTTGCCGATACCCTGTACCACGATGAAGAGGACGACTTCTGGTTCGTGCCCACGGCGGAAGTGCCCATCACCAACCTGCACCGTGAGGAGATTATCCTGCCCGGGACTCTACCGCTTTACTACGTCGCCTACACCGCCTGTTTCCGCCGCGAAAAGATGTCGGCCGGGAAAGACACCAAGGGGATAAAGCGGGGCCACCAGTTTGACAAGGTAGAGCTTTACAAATTCACCGAGCCCGATACTTCTAATGATGAACTGGAGAAAATGGTCAGTAACGCCGAAGATGTCTGCCGCCGCCTGGAAATACCCTACCGGGTTATCCAGTTATGCACCGCCGACTTAGGCTTTGCCTCCACCAAGTCGTATGACATTGAGATGTGGGCTCCCGGCTGTGATGAGTGGTTAGAGGTTTCTTCCTGCTCCAACTGCGGTGATTTTCAAGCCCGGCGGGCTAACATCCGCTACCGCCCCACCCCCGACGCCAAACCCCAGTTCGTCCACACCCTGAACGGCTCAGGACTAGCCCTGCCCCGGGTGCTCATCTCCGTAATGGAGAACTACCAGCAAGCCGACGGCTCCATCCTAATCCCCCAAGTGCTTCAGAAGTATGTAGGGGAGAAGGTGATTAGGTAAAAAAGTATGGTAAGAATATGCAAATTTGATAATTTTCGGGCTAACTCGGTCCCAAGTTCAATAAAAAGGAGGAAATAAGCCATGAAGACCATGAAGATAGGATTGTGGATATCAATACTCTGGGTCGTTGCTGGTATCCTAGTGATAATCTTCCCTTATGTTATAAACTGGCTACTGGGGATAGCCCTAATTGCAGTCGGGGTATTATCATATTTCAAAAAGTGAAGAGAAACTGCATAAGTATGTGGATATGGATTAGGACTATGCAGTTATCCACGTTTACTAAATAACGGCTAGCCTTTCCTTAATTTAGTTCCGATTTCCCAATCTAAGGTTATCAATCGGACCAGCTTTAATATGAGCCACATACCATAGAAATTTCCCCGGCTTCTGCGTTATCTTGAAGTCTGGAGGGGTGTCCGAGTGGTCTAACTGTCCGTCTCATTGTTTACGCACCACCCTCTTGTTAAGTTTAACGTACTCTTAACCCTGCTTTAGCCCAGTACTTGACTTGGTATGCTATAATAGCCAATTATATATTTTAACTAAATTGGTGAATGAAAGGAGTTGATTCTCATGTCAGAAAATGCAAAAAGAGCTTATATCGGTCTTCTAGGTTTAATAGGGCTCATTGTTCTTTTAGTAGGGGCGATGCTAGACGTATATCCTGTCACTGTAGGGGTTATTATTGCTATTGCTTGCTGGATAGGTTGCGGTATACTTAAAAAATATTGGGGAATTAAAGGGAAATCTTAGAAAGCTTTAGATACAGCACTATATAACAGCTATTAACTACCCTAATAAGACGAACCTCTGTGCAGTTACTGCAGACCTATCAAAAGAATGTTTGACGCCTGTAGCCTAATTCTCTGTACTAAAGCTGCTTTGGAGGCGCGTCCGAGTAGCCCGCTGCAACTTCATAGCCCTTGCCCAGGCTTAAACGCTAACTTAGATATTGACAATCGCAAAAACAATAATTATTATGCACGTATGCGCAAGAGACGGGGTAAGGATGAGACAATGGCTCCTAAATACGAGATAGGGCAAAAAGTAGTAATAACACCAGCTAAAGACCAGCATTCGTCCCTGAGAGACTCGGACTTAAAACCATTTGCCGGTAGAGTTGGAGAGATTGCTAATTATTACTGGTTATCTAGAAGTCAGGGCGGAGTTTTCTACATTTACACTGTCCAGCTCGAGACTGACTACAAAGAAGTCGTCTTACATGAAGATGAGCTAGAGGCATTCGTAGTCTAAGGCATTAAAAAAGCATTACTATTGCCATAGTGTTCTCAGATTCTATTCGCCCCCGCTAACTGCCACCCACATCCCCAAATCTGCTACTATATTCAAGGTTCACTTCACCCTTAACCTAACTTCCGGTGAGTATCGTTTGACGCCAATAACCTAATTCCCTATACTAACACTGCTATGGAGGGGTGTCCGAGTGGCCTATGGTGACGGTCTTGAAAACCGTTGTTCCCGTAAGGGGACCGTGGGTTCGAATCCCACCCCCTCCGCCACTAACTATTGGTAACCCCATCCCCTTTAATGGATTGTTTAGAAACCTATCCCCCTGACCCCCTTCCCTTAATAAGAGATTGTTTAACAACCCCTCACCCTTTATCCCTCTCCCCTTCATAAAGGGAGAGGGAAGAGAAATTCTTAAAGGGGCTTCGCCCCTTTTAATCCCTTTGCTAAAAACCCCTCATTGAGGGAAGGGGGTAGAAGTAGAAGAGGGGCTTTGCCCCTCTCTAAAATCTCTCCCCCTCTCCTTAAAAAGGAGGGTCAAAGGGAGGCGAAGCCTCCCTTATATAGGCGATTCCCCTTCCCCTTGATAAGGGGAAGGGGATAAAGGGGATAGGGTTACCTAATAAAAATCTAAAGAGGGTGAGGCCAACAAAAAATCTCCTCTAGCGAGGTTCAATAGAAACGCTATTTAACATAGCATAGCCCTGGGGATTCAGGTTATAACCCTTAACATATGGCTTAATCAGAATATAATTCTCGCTAAAATACAAGGGTAAACAGGCAGCATCATCCACCAGCAGTTGCTCAGCCTGCCGATATAACATCAGGCTCTGGTCATAATCTGGCTCCACGCCTGCCCTTTCCAGCAGCGCATCTACCTCAGGGTAGCTATACTCGCCGTAGTTATTATCAGCATCACTATGAAATAAGACTTCCAGGAAGTTCTGGGGATGGGGGTAGTCAGCCACCCAACCTATATAAAACATCTCATCCTTCTCCTGCTTAAGGTAATAAAGGAATCGCTGCGGTTCCAGTTGCCTTACCTCTACCTCTACCCCGAGGTTCTGCTGCCACTCATAAACGATAACCTCCAGCTCCTGTGATATTAGCCCTCCCCAACCAGCGGTAGTAATGGTAATTGGCGGCAGATTAGCTACGTCACCATACTCAGAGTCCTCAATTAACTCCCTGGCCCCGTTTACATCATAATCCAGCCCTGACAAATCTTCATTGAAACCAGGCATACCCGGGGGTAAGACGCCGTCCGCCCTCTGCACCATACCCCTAAATACCAGAGAAACCAGTCTATCCTTATCAACAGCCTGAGAGAAGGCACGGCGAATATTGACATCGTCAAACGGCGGTTTAGTGCTATTAAAGCCGATATAGCGAAAACTTAGCTCAGGGACTGTTACCAAATCACGGTAGAAAGGACCGGCTTTATCAGTAACCTTGTCAATATAATGAATGTAGATACTGGTAACATCAATTTCGCCGGTCTCATACATATTCATCGGCACACCACCCCACAGTTGAAAAGCAACCAAATCTACCTTAGCCAGCTCACCATAGTAAAGCTCGTTCCTTTCCAGGACCAGCAATTCATTTTCCTCCCACTCTTTAAGCTTAAACGGACCAGTGCCATTGGGGCTATGCCACCACCCCCCTCCCGACTCCACATTGGCCCTATCCACGACAAGGGCGGTAGTATAGGTCAGCTTAGATAAGAAGTAGGATTTAGGCGCGTCTATGGTTACCTCAAGGGTGTAATCATCAATAACCCTGACCCCGCTAATCTCCTTGGTTTCGCCAGCTAATACCTCCTTCACCCCGACAATATCGCCCAGGTAGGTGGCTGCCGTCAGAGAGCCGGTGTCCGGGTCACAAGCACGCTCCCAGGAATACTTAAAATCCCCAGCTTTAACCTCCCTGCCATCATGGAACATCACATCATCCCACAGATAAAAAGTGTAGGTCTTGCCACCATTACTAGCCTCCCATGACTGGGCTATATCTGGTGCTGGCTTCAGGTCATCATCAAGGTGAACCAACCCGCTAAATAGCTGCACTATATACCCGTGGGAGGTCATCTCACCGGAAACCGCCGGGTCAAGCGTGTGCGGGTCAATGCCATACAGGTTAAGAACCCCGCCTTCACCAACAGGAGTCGGCGCTGGTTCCTGAGCCGGCTGACAGCCAACCAGAAGCAGGCTACACAATAATATTACTGAAAGAAGTGTATATATGATTTTTTTCATTATTCCGTCCAAAAATATACTATATTCCTCACTTCACCCCGTTATTAAACCTCACCCCCTTAATCCCCCTCTCCTTAACAAGGAGAGGGGGAGGGTGGTCTGTGAAGGGGCTTCGCCCCTTCAAACTTCCCCTTATCAAGGGGCAGGGGAATTGATTATATAGAAGTTTCGCCCCTTCACTAACTACTCTCCCCTCCGTATTAACTTGGCAGTCATAGTAACTAAATTATCTTCCCAGCCTTTCTGCGATAGCTGGCTTATTTCTTCCTTAATCTGCTTCGGCGTGAATAGCTTCCATCCTTGTCTTGAGAAATACTCTACTATCTTCGGCTCATCTCCCCAGTAGATATGCCCAGCAGCTAGTGCATAATTTATTTTGGTATCTTGCTTGATCAAGCCTCGATTTAAGTACTCCTCCCTCAACTGTCTTGTTACAACCTCTCTCAACTTCTTTTTTGTAAATAACTTATAGTGCTCCGCATCTTTAGGGTCTTTGCCGGAAACTCCAGAAAAGCGAACTCCAGGGGAGTCAAGAAAAGACTTGGCCTCTACCAACAGCAATTCGTTGTCCCTCACACTTAGTGCCACAAGGTCTATTTCTGGTCTCGGCATAGAAAACGTGCCAATATACTTTTTATCTTCCTTTGAAATATTAACTTTCACAGACTGCCTAACCCAATAGCCTTTTCCCTGTAGAAAAAGACTTACTATGTCTTCAAATACGCTCATTTTTCTCCTTTCCCCCTAATCATAACCCATATCTGGGGTGTCTAAGAGGGGCGACAGCCCCTCTTTACTAAATTCCCTCCCCTTCCCCTTTGAAGGGGAAGGGGATAAAGGGGATAGGGTAGATAACCACCTCAAAACAAATCTTTACCTTTAAGACTCAGGTATTCTTTATCGCCGATGATGATGTGGTCTAGGACATCTATGCCCATAATCTCACCAGCCTCGGCTAACCTTTTGGTTAGCTTTATGTCATCTTCGGAGGGGGTGGGGTCGCCGGAGGGGTGATTATGGACAAAGATTACCGAGGCGGCACTGGCTGATATCGCCTCTTTGAATACCTCCCTGGGGTGCACAATGCTGCCATCCAGGCTACCCACCGAAATCTCCGAGACCTTTATTAGCCGACCTCTGGTATCCAATAAAAGCGCCAGAAAATGCTCCTTCTTCTTACCCTTTAACCTGCCCCTCACCAAGCCGACGACGTCATCAGGGGTCTTGACTAATGGCTTCTTACCCACCTCGGAATAACTCTCCAGCCGGTTAGCTAGTTCAAAAGCCGCCTTAATCTGAGCCGCCTTAGCCAGTCCAATCCCTTTCACCTGAGATAGCTCCTCCACCGAGGCGCTAGCCATTCCCCTGAGATTGCCAAACTGAGATAACAGCCTCTGGACAGTCACCGTCACCGACTCGCCGGCGACACCACGCCCCAGAATCACGGCTAAAATCTCCGCCGCCGATAGGGCTTCTACCCCGAATTTTTGCAGCCTCTCCCTAGGTCGCTCGGAAATAGGCAAGTCGTGAATAGTAAACGACTTCTTCACCAGTCCTGACTCCATACCCAACTTCCCGAGGCACCAATCAGTGCTGGCTGCAAGCCGGCTTCCTCAACCGGCGGGGCTGGCGCGGCAACATAATCCCGCCACAAGGTATCCAGACCGTCCATATCAAAACCATAAACCTTCTCCAATGCTCCATCGTAGGTGCTACCCCACTTGAAGGTATTCAGTAGCTCAAGCATCTTACCCTGCCCATAATTGCTAATAAGAAATTCAACCAAACTGTAACTCTGAGCATAGGAAAGGACAGCCTCCTCGGCATAAGCCGAAAAGGGAGACGATAAGCTGCGCACTGAGATAAGACTGTTTTCCGCTATTGCCCTATCGAGATAAGCGACATATCCCGGTTCCAGCACCCCCTCGGCATACATGGCTAAACCCTCATCAAGCCAGATAGGCAGGCCACCATAAGGGCTAAGGGTCATCTGATGGATAACCAAATGCGCCAGCTCATGGGCAGTTGCCCTCTTACCCCAGTAGAGCTTATCGGGAGCTATGCCAATAGCGATAATGCCAAACCTGGTAAAGGCTACTCCTCCCGTCCATTCCTGGGGATAAATCATAGCCCCCCGTAAAGCCCAGGCATCAGCGTAGATATACAGCTTGGCTGGCTTCTCCAGATAAGCGCCCGTATCCTCAGCCAGCCGAATCAGGGCTTGCTGAGCCGCGGCCATTATCTCCTGAGCCAAGGACTGACCGCCTTCATACCAGTATATAGTTACCTTACCCTCGGTTAAACTCTGCCATGAATAGCGATTATCGTCAAACTTGACCCGAACCGGAGCCGTTCTAATCTCGTTACCTTGAGCATCCTCCACTGTCCACCAGTAGTCCACACTAGACCCCGGGGGTAATCCGCCTATTCTCACCATTTCTAAAGCCCAGCTAGCATCAACCGTAGTATTGGACACAAATTCAATATAAACCTCGCTGGTCACCCGGGCGAAGCCCACCCGGTCAACGGCATAATGCAGGCGAATATCAGTTATATTTACATCACTCCGGGCTGATAGATTAAAACTGAGTCCGAGAGGAAACTCTGCTTCAGCCGAGCTATCTAATACAGTTAGCCCACCCTCGGCTTGGACCAGGCTCGGACTCAATATTGCCAAGAATAGGCAAACAACCAGGGCTAATATACTAACCTTCTTAATCATCCTTCTTTACCTAGACTATTTATTAGGGGTAGATTGAAGGGGCTTCGCCCCTTCAAAAATAATTCCTTCCCCCTCTCCTTTCAAGGAGAGGGGGATAAAGGGGGTGAGGTTAATAAACAATCTCTTTATCATCCGGCTTCACCTACTATACTACGGAGGTAGGCGGTTATAAAACCATCCAATTCCCCATCTAATACCGCATCAGGCTCGCTGGTCTGGTAATCAGTGCGATGGTCCTTTACCATCTTATAGGGATGAAGGACATAACTTCTAATCTGGTTACCCCAGCCGGCGACGATACGCTTGCCCTTAAGCTTGGCTCTTTCTTCTGCCCGCTTGGCTAACTCTAGCTCCAACAGGCGAGCCTGAAGTATTTTCAAGGCGGTTTCCTTGTTCTGATGCTGGGAACGCTGACTCTGGCAGGTAACCACCAGCCCGGTGGGTAAATGAGTCAACCTAACCGCACTGCTTGTCTTCTGCATATGCTGTCCTCCTGGTCCGCTTGACCTAAAGGTATCAACCTTCAAATCACCAGGCTCTATCTTCGTATCAACCCCGGCCTCAGCTTCAGGCATAACCTCAACCAGGGCAAAAGATGTATGCCGGGCATGGTCAGCATCAAAAGGAGAGAGGCGAACCAAACGATGGACACCGTGTTCTGATTGTAAATAGCCATAGGCATAATCACCCTTAACCCCGATGACCGCACTCTTTATCCCTGCCTCTTCACCCGGGGAAGTATCCAATACCTCAGCCTTATAACCGCCACGATCAGCCCAGCGAAGGTACATTCTCATCAGCATCTCCGCCCAATCCTGAGATTCGGTGCCTCCGGCTCCAGCGTGAATAGCCAGGATGACATTCCTGGCATCATACTCGCTGGTAAAAGCCGCCCCCAGCTCCAGCTCATCAAGGCGAATAGCTACTTTATCTATCTCGGACTGAATCTCTTCCCTAAGCGAGGCGTCCTCTTCCCCCAATGCCAGGGAGACCACTTCAGCCAGCTCAGCTACCCTTTTCTCCATCTCCCGCCAATTCTGTACTACTTTCTTCTGCTCAGTCAACCGGCGCATAATACCCTGTGCCTTAACCGAGTCTGACCAAAAATCAGGCTGGGCTGACTGCTCCTCCAACCTGGCAATCTCCTTTTCCCTGGTAACGATGTCAAAGATGCACCAGCGACATAGAGACTCTAGCCGTTAAATCCTCTAATTTATCCCTCAACTCCTGCATCTATAGCTCCCCGGTAATCCTGCTATCCAAAAAACTCCTGTTGATAGTCTGCCTCAGGTGTCACAGTTTCCCTTTCCGGCTTCAGACTGCCTCCCGCCGCCAGGTGGGCAAGTCGGGTGGGCTCAGGTAAGCGATAGCCACGGCAGCAGTTCATGACCCAGCATATGGCAGTGCTTAGGTCAATCTTATGACCGATGGAAACATAAACCGGCTTCACGCCCAGCTTGGTTCGCAGAGCGGCGCCTATAGTCTCACCATTATCTATTACTTCAGCGTAGCTACCCGGCTCCTCGCCCGGCTTTTCATGACTGCCGCATAGCCGGGATTTAGCGCAACCAATGGTTGGCGTATTTAAAAAGAGCCCCAAGTGAGAGGCGAGACCTATTCGCCGAGGATGGGCAATTCCCTGACCGTCAACCATGATAAGGTCAGGGGTAATAGTTAGTCGCTGACAGGCGTCCAGTATCAAGGGCGACTCCCTGAAGGATAAAAGCCCCGGGATGTAAGGGAAATTGAGCTTCCCCCGGGCTACTTTCGCTTCCACCAGCCTAAGTTCGGGGTAGTTTAACACAACCACCGCCCCGGTAGCCATCTCCCGTGCTTTCCCCGCTGATATATCAACACCGGCTATGAAGCGAGGAGTAATGACCTCGTTACTCCTAGACACCCGGGCTGCCAGTCTCAGCTGCGTATCTAATGCCTCAGCATAGTCAACCTGCCAGCTATGCAGCCTGTTTACTTTCACACTACCGATTATAGCGACAATGAAGGTTGTTGGCAACAATATTTTAAACACTATTGACAGCCATATCGGTTATAGCGCATAATAGCCTAGTACTAGGAAAGGTTAGTGAAATTGGTAAAGATTAGATTACGCCGGGTAGGCACCAAAAAAAGGCCAAGCTACCGACTGGTAGCTACCGATAGTCGAGCCCCCCGTGACGGGGCGTTCATAGACATTATGGGGCACTATAATCCCCTAACCGACCCAGAAACAGTAGTTATAGATGAAGAAAAAGCCCTACATTGGTTGAGGCAAGGGGCTCAGCCGACAGCTACTGCCGCCAGATTACTATCAAAGGTAGGCATTATGGAAAAGTTCAAAATAATCAAGGAGAAAACATGAAAGAACTAGTAGAATACATCGCCAAATCAATTGTTGATTCGCCGGATGACGTAGTAGTTACTGAGGAAACCGATGACGAGGGCATAACGCTTAAATTGCAGGTTGCCGATGATGATAAGGGGAGAGTTATTGGTAAGCAGGGTCGGATAGCCGCCGCTATGCGCACCTTGATTAGGGTAAAAGCAGCTAAGCAAGGCACCAGAGCTACTCTCCAAATTCTCTAAGCAATAACAGTCTATAAGCTAGATAAAATATATTTAGGATTGCCAAATCAGCCACCCAGAATGGGGAATGGAATCTTCCAAGCTGGAATTTATAACCATTGGTCAAATCCTGGCCCCCTGGGGTGTTAAGGGTAAACTACAGGTAAGGGTGATAACCGATTTCCCCCAACGCTTCGCCCCCTCCTCAAAGATTTATATCAACCGACAGCCGATGACCATTGACAGCACCGAGCAGCATAAGGGCAAGGTAATCATCAAGCTTAACCAAATTGATACTATTGAAGCTGCACAGAGGCTGCGGGGGCAACCTATAGAAATACATCACAGCCAACTCCATCCTCTACCTGAAGGGCAATACTACCATTTCCAACTCATGGGCTTAGAGGTATGGACAACCCAGGGAGAACTGCTGGGAAATATCACTGAAATTTTAACCGCCGAGAGTAATGATAACTACGTGGTTAGCGGAGACAAAGGAGAGATTCTTATTCCTGCCATTGAGGATGTAGTGAAATCGATTGACCTTGACAGACGACGGATAACTATTGAGCCCATTGAGGGATTACTGACTTAAATCAAAAACGCTAACCGGACTGGTATTAGCCAGCCTGTTATGTTCCTGGCTTTCTCCTTTTCCTTCTCTGTACCACCTCAAGGCGAGCCAGGGCGCGGCGCAGTCCTGCTTCGACTCGAGCCACATCCAAATCAGGGGCGCGTTGGCTAAGCCGTTCCTCAGCCCGACGCTTCGCCTCTTCCGCCCGGGCGACATCAATTTCCTCAACCCTTTCCGCAGCATCCGCCAGGACTATTACCCGGTCGGGACGCACCTCAAGAAAGCCGCCAGAAATGGCCAGGAAAAATTCCTCTCCGCCCTTCTTCACCCGTAGCTCGCCCGGCTGTAACATAGTCATCAGGGGGGTATGGTGGGGCAAGATTCCCAGCTGACCTTCAACACCCGGGGCAACGACCACATCCACATCCTCGGAGAAAACCACCCGCTCTGCAGTAACAATATCAAGTTTTATACCAGACATTAACCTATAGCCTATGCCTCCAGCTTTTTAGCCGCCTCCACCGCCTCATCTATAGTACCTATCATATAAAAGGCTTGCTCGGGTAAGGTATCATAATCTCCTGCCAGAATCTCCTTAAAGCCGCGCACCGTCTCGGCTATGGACACATACTTGCCCTCTCTACCGGTAAAAACTTCGGTAACAAACATTGGTTGAGATAAGAACCTCTGGATACGACGAGCCCGAGTCACGGTAAGCTTATCTTCCTCGCTAAGTTCCTCAATACCCAGGATAGCGATTATATCCTGGAGGTCTTTATAGCGTTGTAGCACCTGCTGCACTCCCCGAGCTACGGCATAGTGCTCCTCGCCAACAACACGGGGGTCAAGGATACGAGAGGTTGAGGTTAGTGGGTCGACCGCTGGAAACAATCCCTGCTCGGCGATAGACCTCTCCAGAGCAATAACCGCATCAAGGTGACCAAAGGTGGTAACTACTCCGGGATCAGTATAATCATCAGCGGGCACATAGATAGCCTGAAAGGAGGTAATTGAGCCCCGCTTGGTAGAGGTAATCCTCTCCTCCAAATCGCCCATCTCCGTAGCCAAGGTAGGCTGATAACCCACCGCCGAGGGCATACGCCCCAGTTGAGCCGATACCTCCATACCGGCCAGAGTATAGCGATAGATATTATCAATAAAAAGCAAAACGTCCTGACCCTCAACATCACGGAAATACTCAGCCATAGTTAGCCCGGTTAACCCCACACGAAGCCGAACCGCTGGCGGTTCATTCATCTGACCAAAGACCATGACCGTCTTATCAATCACCCCTGAAGCCTTCATTTCATTCCACAGGTCATTGCCCTCGCGAGACCTCTCTCCAATACCAGAGAAAACAGAGAAACCTCCGTGCTCGGTGGCAATATTTCGAATAAGCTCCATAATAATAACCGTCTTGCCCACCCCGGCACCCCCATAGGCACCTATCTTGCCCCCTTTAGTAAATGGGGTAATCAGGTCAATAACCTTAAGCCCGGTTTCCAACATCTGGGTAGTTGTTTCCTGCTCCTCAAATGAAGGCGGCGGGCGATGAATCGGCCAGAGCTCCTCAGCCTTGACCGGACCCAAGTTATCTATTGGCTCCCCGGTAACATCAAACAGGCGCCCCAGGGTGGCTCTTCCCACCGGCACGCTAAGAACCTTCCCGGTATCTATAGCTTCGGCGCCCCGCTCCAACCCGTCGGTAGGCGATAGAGCCAAACATCGCACCCAGTTATTCCCGATATGTTCCTGAGTTTCAAGTATAATCTTGTTGCTATCCACGGTAATCTCAATAGCATTGTAAAGCGCCGGGAGCTCATCAGGCGGGAACTCAATATCAACTACTGTGCCTATTACCTGAGTTACTTTCCCTTTGGCCATAATAACCTCCTTTGCCTAAGCCAGAGCCTCAGCGCCACCGATAATGTCAAGAAGTTCCTTGGTAATTGACTCCTGGCGGGCTTTATTATACAGCAGGGTGAAATGTTCAATAAGCTCACTAGCATTGTCAGTAGCATTTCTCATCGCCACCATTCTGGCCGACTGCTCACTGGCAATAGACTCCAGAATAGCGTGATAGACCTGCATCTCAACAAATCTCGATAAAAGTTGACCCAACACCGCCGCCGGGCCTGGCTCATATATATAGTCCACATTCTGCGCCGTGGGTATAGCTGCCGGTTCAATGGGAAGTATCTGCTTCACCGCCGGTCTCTGAACCATTGTGGAGATGAATTGGGCATAGACTAAATAGACCAAGTCTACAACGCCGTTAGTGTAATCATCAATAACAATACGAGATATAGGTAGGGTATCAAGTAAGCTGGGTCGGTCGCCAAGCTGGGTAAACTCAGCCTTAATATCCCGTCCGTATCGCCTCATAAAATCAACCCCCTTGAGACCAACGGCAATAAGCGAAACCGACACATCCTGTTCCAGAATAACACTCGCTGTCCGGCGGTTAAGATTCGTCACCAGCCCGCCACACAAACCACGGTCAGGAGTGATATGAACGATAGCGATTTTGGTTACCGGTCGGCGCTGTAATAAGGGATGCAGCACCCTACCCGTCTCAGGTAAGGCAGCTAAGTCAGCCAATACCTGGGTTATCTTCTCGGAATAAGGCCGCCCGGCTAAACCAGACTCCTGTGCCCGCCTCATCCTGGAGGCAGCCACCATCTCCATCGCCTTGGTAATCTTGGCTATGCCCCGAATACCACGTATCCGGCGGCGAATCACACGAATGTTAATCAATCTTTAAACCTCACCCCTTAGGTTCTTATTAGGTAACCCTATCCCCTTTGTCCCCTTCCCCTTGACAAGGGGAAGGGGAAGCATATTTTCCTTAGAGGGGCTCCGCCCCTCTAAGACTCCCCTTTACTATTTTCTTCTTAATAAGGAGAGGGAGAAGTATAGGTTTTGAAGGGGTGAAGCCCCTTCAACCTACCCTAAATTAAGACCCTGTTTAAATTCGGCGATAGCCGTCTTTAATTTCTCTTCAGTCTCAGGAGTAAGCTCTTTTTCCCTAGCGATAGTCTCACCTATTTCGGGGTGATTTGCCTCCATAAACCTATGGAAATCGGTCTCAAAAGCCCTGACCTTATCCACCGGTATATCGTCAATATAACCATTAATAGCCGCATATAGAATCACAACTTGCTTCTCCACTGGCACCGGGACATACTCAGACTGCTTTAGGATTTCAGTAATTCGCTGACCGCGCTCAAGCTGAGCCCTGGTTGCCTTATCCAGCTCAGAGGTGCCAAACTGGGCAAAGGCAGCCAGCTCCCGGTATTGAGCCAGCTCCAGCCTTAGCCTGCCCGCCACCTGCTTCATTGCCTTGGTCTGAGCGGCGCTCCCCACCCGGGACACCGATAAGCCAACATTGAGTGCCGGCCTGATGCCGGCATTGAACAGGTCTGTTTCCACATAAATCTGACCATCAGTAATAGAGATAACATTAGTCGGAATGTAAGCCGATACATCTCCCGCCTGGGTTTCAATAATCGGTAATGCGGTAAGCGAGCCACCACCATGTTCCGACGCATACTTAGCTGCTCTCTCCAGCAAGCGACTATGCAAATAAAAAACATCACCAGGGTAAGCCTCCCGTCCCGGCGGACGGTGCAAAAGTAACGAAAGCTGGCGGTAAGCCCAGGCATGCTTGGAAAGGTCATCGTAGATAACCAGAGCATCCTTTCCCTGCTCCATAAATTCCTCTCCCATAGCGCAGCCAGCATAGGGGGCAAGATACTGCGTAGCCACCGAATCAGAGGCATTGGCGGCAACAACAATAGTATGCTCCATAGCTCCGTGAGCCTCCAGAGTGGCTACCACCCGCGCCACCTTGGAAGCCTTCTGACCAATGGCAACATAGATACAGGTCAAATCACCACCCTTCTGATTGATAATGGTATCAAGGGCAATAGCCGTCTTCCCGGTTGACCGGTCACCAATAATAAGCTCCCTTTGTCCCCGACCTAAGGGAATCATACTATCTATAGCCTTAATACCGGTCTGCACCGGGGTATCCACCGACTTGCGCATAGTGACATTGGGGGCAACACGCTCCATAGGTAGAGTCTTCTCCGTCTTTATTGCCCCTTTACCATCCAAAGGACGACCCAGTGCGTCAACTACCCGGCCAATAAGAGCTTCACCCACCGGCACCTCAGCAATCCGTCCCGTGCACCTCACCTCATCCCCTTCCTTAATCCCGCTATAATCGCCAAGGATAACCGCCGCCACGCTCTCCTCCTCCAGATTCAGGGCAATCCCCATAATCTCATTAGGAAACTGAAGCAGCTCATTATACCCAGCCGCAGCTAGCCCGTGAATCCGGGCAATACCGTCGCCAATCTCAATCACCGTGCCCACATCCACCATGGTTACTGCCGTGCCAAACTGCTCAATCTGCTGTTTGATAACCGAAACAATATCCTGCCCTCTGATTGTCATCTAACCTACCTCCTTGCCAACTCCCTCTTTAACGCCTCTAATTTACCACGGGTACTGCCGTCTAGTAACTTACCACCAATTCTGGCGATAAACCCGCCGATTAAGCTGGAATCTACTTCGGGCTTGACTACCACCTTCTTACCGACTACAGCCCCGAGACGCTCGCCTAATCTTAATCTATCTTCGTCGTCAAGGGGAACCGCCGTAATAACCTCAGCCTGCTCTATACCCCGATAGCTATCCAATAGCCGCTGATACTCATCAGCAATATCGCCTATCATGCTCAGCCTGCCTCTAGCTGCTAATAGATAAACCAGATTCAGGGTGAGGGGGTTTAGGTCACCCAATTGCTCAGATAGTAGTCCAACCTTGTCGTCAAAACGAAATTTAGGATTCTCTAGCCAAGCAATGAGGGTGGCATCCTCACCCAAGCTGGCAATCGTTCTCAGGTCAGACTGCCACCTATCCAATTCTTTTCTCCCCAGGGCAATCTCAAACACCGCCTGGGCATAGCGCTTGGCATAAAACCTTCTCGCCACCGTATCTCCTTAACTAAATAAGCTAACCCTTTTTCAGGGTGGTGCTCTCTTTCAGCACCTTATCAATAAGCTGGCGATGCGCCTCCTTATCCAGCGAGCGGTCAATGACCTTCCCCGCCGCCAGTATGGTTAAGTCGGCAAACTCCTTGCGCA
>CAZCLE010000018.1:0-20704 GCA_964499445.1 uncultured Dehalococcoidales bacterium | reverse complement strand
ACAAAGACCTACAGTAAGCTTATTCGGCTTCAAAGATAGAGCACTTCTATAAAGAACGAAATCTCAAATCGGGTGGAAACATTACCCGCATCATACTCAGCCGGTCCATAGAGTAAAAGCTAGAGACTGTATAGTCCAGTAATGGTTACCTTCACCGGAGGTCCGGTAGCCGCTGGCAGCTAAAGCGGCTCTTGCCATCACGAGCGCAGCGTTATATGCAGATTCAAATTTCCTTTCAACGCTCAAGGCTACTACCCTCGCATCTGCCATATCACGCTCGAATACAGCAAAAAGCTGCTCGACCTCTTTCCGGCTGGTCTTATAACTCTTTAAGTGACCTTCATTCAGCCAGTCTTCTAAGCTCACCATCGTCACCTATCAAAAATATCTTTTCTTCCTCGAGCACGGTCTTAACAAAGTGGTGGTCTTCTTTCACTTTATTCTTGAATTCGGCAATCGGATATACAACCGCATTTACCTCGCGTCCCAGTTTCTCTTCCGCCGGAGAGAGAAGCGAAACCACGTCTCCAAAAGGAATATCCCCAACTACCATCACGTCTATATCGCTGGCTTTATCTTCATTGCCGCTGGCGATTGAACCGAATACGAAAGCGACCTTGATGCGCCCGGCGGATAGCGCCAAGGCTGAACGCAAGACATCCGCCATACCCGTGGTCTTAATGATGAGTCCATGAAGCTCGTCGTAAATAGGACTTTCCTTGTTTGCTTGGTAATATTTTTGTTTTCCCTCTTTAGTTGAAACAAGAATGCCAGTCTTCTCCAGACGAATAAGCTCACGGCTTACATTTGTTGAATCTTCTCTCAGTAAATTGGTGAGCTGGCGAACAAAATAGCGCTCATCAGGATGGGTGAATAACCATCCCAGCACCTTCGATCTGAGCTTTGACCCTAAAATCGTTTCTAACATCGCATCATTAACATTGCAGTCTTTTTTACTGCTACCGCAGTATTTTATACTGCAAAACACCTGAAGTCAATAATGACAATCCCTAAACACTACCTACTTTCTTCAATCTTGCCTCCACCAAGTCAATGACGGCTTCGTACACAGCTTCACGTTCAGAGTGTGAAAGCCCCAAAACGTCGAAGACGACTTCATCTAGTTCACCACGTCCAGGCAGAAAGCCCAGAGTGCCATGGTCATCCAGAAGCTCACTCTTAACATCCATGGCTGGCCTCGATATGAGCACCTCAAATGCGGACTCGAGTTCCTGTATCTGCCCAGACGTGAACGAGCTAGGATGTAAGAGCAGAGGCATCCTCTTCAAGTCTCCCACGAGAATACGAACCGCTCCCCCACCCAGCCCGTGCCTTCCCAATGTCTCGACAAATAGCCACACCACGGTAGAGTTTAGTGAAGCGCAAACGTTCCGAACCCACTCGGGTTTGTGGACTCTAATACCGTGGAAGTTGTGGGTGAACGGCAGCATGTCCTGGTTTAACCGGCATATGTGCCTTTCACCCCTGATGTCATCCCAGACTATCGGGGTCCTCACTATCTGGCTCTGCGCCACACGTCGTGACCGGAGAAACGTTCTAGCATCACCTGAGCGCACGAGTATGCCATCAAACTCCCTTGGTGACTTCAGCACAGGGATGATAGTGCCTTCAGACAAGTCTCTGTCCACCATGATCTCGCTGTTGCGCCCTTGCCTACTCCACGATACCGTCAGAACTTCTCCGATAGATGGTTCGATTGAGATTAGTTTGCCCTTGCCTTTTTCCAGAATCGTCCAGTAGATGTCTGGTACTCTTAGGTATTTACCTCCCCACTTGTTACCAATATAGCGGGTGGTTTTAATCAAGGGACCGGCGGCTTTACCAGTCTCCTCCTCTTCCTCCTCCGGTATCTCACACCCATCTTCTAATAGCTTGTCCTGCTGAATAGGAAAGACGCAATATTCTTTGGTTGCCTTACGCTCGGTTGCTTCTTCAATCTCGTCAAAGATTACCGGTGAAAGAATGTGCTCAAACGGCACCTTGAACATGACAAAGCGGGCTGTCTTCTCCAGCGCCCAATCTGTGCGGTCGTCCGGTTTGGAAAAGAGTACGATGACCGAGTTGACATCGGCATTGGCAAAGCTGCGCTTTACCTGGTTATCCAGCACCAGCTTTACACGGCTGTGTTTGAGTAAAAACTCCTGAAGATCAGCCCCATAACCGACATCCAGCCAGGAGTTGGAGGTGATAAAGCAGAAAGAGCCTTTGCTATTCAGCAAAGAAAGACCCTGCAGGTAGAAATATATGTACAGGTCACTCTTACCATTAATTTTATGCGCTGCGGTGTTGGTGCTGGCTTTGTAGCCGAAAAAGTGAGGAAATGCCCGATAGACGGAAAGCGCCAGCTTCGCCTTATACTCCTTTTTATCATCCGTGATTTGAACACCGTGAACTACCGGGGCAGCAATCGACTCCTGGCGCACATAAGGCGGATTACCCATGACAATATCAAAGCCCTCGTTCTCACCTTCAAAGATTTCCACGAAAGCGATATCCCAGACGAAGGGCACTTCTCTGTCAGTGCTGAGTGCTTTACGCGATGCCTCGGTCTGCGCCAATTCCAAGGTCAGGTCTTCAATTTCCTGCCGGTATTGGTTTGCTTCTAAATCTATCTGATGGGGTGGTGGGGCCCCTTTACCATCCAGACCTATCTGATAAGTCTGAGGACCTTCCAGCTTCCGCCGTAAAACCTTAATACGCTCCTGGAGGGTATGCCCCCTGGCATCCAGAATATCTGAGAATAGCCGTTTTTCCTCATTCTTCAAAGCATCCACTGAAGGAAACCGGCACGTTGTATCGTTATTGTAAAACTTGAGCTTCTCATCCTTTAGGCTCGTGATTCGGGCTTTTAATGACGGTGGTATTTCCTGTGAGGCGCCAATGTGCCCCAGGTTAATGCCACCCACTTCCTGCACCAAGCTATCGCCGTAGCGAATCTTAAAGGAAAAATGAGGCAGCAGAGGCTCCCGCCGGACATGCAGTTCTTCCCGGGTAAAATCAGCATCAATGATGAGTGCCAGCCAGAGTCGCAGTTCGGCGACATGACACGCCCACTCCATCACATCGACACCATAAAGCGATTGGCCGATTATACGCTTCTTACGCTCATACGATGCTTCCGTCACGCCAAGCTGACGATTAGCCCGCTCTTGGAGGTCATCTAGGATATTGAGCATTCCCACCAGAAAAGAGCCAGAGCCGCAGGCAGGGTCCGTATCGTCATTAGCCGTACGATGTGCGATAGATCCAGCCGTGTATGTCCTAAGAGCTCCTATATAGCGCCCAGCAATTGATAGCACCTCGTCCCTACGACTTCGCACCGCTTCAAGTGTCTCATCACTCGGCGCGATTTCCTTCTGGATATCAACAAGAATATCATCAATATGATTCATGACCTTAACTCCTCCCTGTGGTATATCTACTGTTTATGTTTAATTTTATCCTTTGCCTCCATTCCGTTCCCATTCAAGAGCCGCTTCACGTGTGGTTCTTCTTCCTACTTGCCTTATTTTCGATCCCGGGCATTCAGTTTGGTGCTCTTGCTCGCGTCGATTCAAGTCATTGGTAATACCTCGATGAACAATCCGTTTTACATCCTTCAAGTGGTATTTGTAAGTATCCCGCATATTTCACTCACCTCCTTTCTGCACGAACTCAATGATATTACATTTACCATTCATTTCTTCCGCAATCGTTCTTTATCCAGAACACACTGTTTCTTATAGTTTAAACCTTAGACTACTGTTCTGTCAAGGGGTCAGGGTGTTCTCTTCTACAAAATTTGTGCTATAATACCATCTAAGGAGGGAAAATATGGATAACCAAACAATTGGGCAACGGATAAAGCAGCGACGAGAAGAGTTACAGATATCCTTAAACCAGTTGTCGGAAAAATCTGGTGTTGCTAAGGGCTGGTTGTGGGAACTTGAGAACGAAAAACGCGACAAAGATGTTAGACCATCTGCAGATACAGTGTTCAAGATAGCTGAGGCGTTGGGAACCAGTGCTGCTGATTTGCTCGGTAAAAAGATTCAGCAGGCTACCACACCTGACATACCTGATACTCTCAAATTCTTTGCCCAGGACCACGACCTAACAGATACCGATGTAGAAATGCTCGCTCGTATAGAGTTCAGAGGTGAAAAGCCTGAGACTAAGGATGATTGGCAGTATATTTACGAGTCAATCCGCCGTACTATCCTCGGCAAAGGTAAGAAAGGTGAGCAAGTCTAAGCATAACTGGCATGACTCACACGTATTGGCTTTAGCGCAAAGTCAAGGTGTTGCTAATCCGGAAGAAGCAGTTACATCACTGTGTACGGCTTTAATCGACGAGGCTGGAGCCAACGGTCCGCCATTTAAGACTGAAATCTTGACTTCTTTCCGTGGGGTGGTTGCAGTCAGGCGTATTCCCATAAAGGAAGCGGGAAGGCTGATACCTCTAAAGGATGGTTTTGAAATAGAGGTTAATAGTGGCCATAGCCCAGAGAAGCAGAACTTTTCTATCGATCACGAGATTTGTCATACGTTCTTCGCCGAGTTTGGCTCACGTCAAACCAAAACAGATTTGGAAACCGGGACATTCAATGTAAAACTGGAAGAGGAATACCTATGCGATGTAGGTGCTTCAGCTCTTCTATTTGATTCGAGATGGTTTAGACCTTTAGCTATCGAGCTCGGTACAGCATCAACATCGATATTTGAGCTATCACGTCAATTCGAGGGTTCTCTTGAGGCCACCGCCCGAGCTTTATGCGATTTAGATCTATGGCCATGTGCTGTAGTTTTTTGGGAGGAGTCTGTAAAACCAAGTCAAAGCAATCTGATATATCAAGACACGTTTCCAGGATTAGAAGATATCAAGGATAATCTTTTAAAATTGAGAATCAGGCTTAGTTGGCATTCGCCTAGCTTCAAGAAAGTGCACTATTTCCCCAAACATAAGTCAGCGCTCGAGGGTGGATTGGTATATTCCTGTCACATGTCCCAAGAAGCAACTTCTGGCTACGAAGTTGTCGACTCACCATGCCAGCAATTGTGGATGGATAGCGTTTACGTCCCATATCGAAAGGATGGAAACCTCCATCCCAGAGTGATGACCGTGGTTACCTTATCAGAGAAGCCACAGTACTCGACTTGAATCAAGGCTGGAACCCGTAGTTGATTGTCCAGTCGCCAGCTATGACCTTACTTTTGGGAAAGCCACCGAAAGGTTATTGAAAAGATTCTTCCCGGAGAGACTTGTCTAGATCGGGGAGTTCTAGGTATCGTCCCCTTTGGTGGAGCTGAGGGGACTCGAACCCCTGACCTCCTCCGTGCAAAGGAGGCGCTCTCCCGTCTGAGCTACAGCCCCGTTGCTCAAAATTATTATAGCAACAAAGGGTTATATTCGCAATTTGCCCCGGTGGCTTCACTATCGGTGATGCCGGTCTTGAGATTGGCAGGCAAAAGGGGGATAATGGCTAACCAGCAACCGATATCCTTGGGGAAAATAACTGGATGACAATAGTTCACATTATTATTCTACTGGTAGCCGGTATATTTACTGGCTTTTTTAGTGGTCTTCTAGGTGTAGGTGGCGGTTCCATCATGACCCCAGTTCAGTACATGGTGTATACCGCTATGAGTATTTCTGAAGATATGGCGATAAAGCTGGCATTCGGCACCAATCTTCTGGTCATTTTGCCGACAGCCCTGAGTGGCGTCCGGAGGCACCATCAGAAGGGAGCAGTATGGTGGAAAGCAGCCATTATCATAGGTAGCTGCGCTTTTATATCTGCTTTTGGCGGAGCCACTCTAGCCACCCACCTCCCCGGGGCTGGGCTAAAGATAGCCTTTGGCGTCCTAATTTTGGCTATGGGCATCAGGATGCTCACTGCCAAGCTACCAGAGATTGAGCAAGAGCCCAAGGATAACCCCTGGCTGTGGGTTGCCTGGTCTATCCCCATAGGCCTCGCCACCGGCATCATGGGCTTTGGAGCTGGCATATTGGCGGTTCCCATATTGGTGCTGGCCCTCAGGTTCAAGATGCATAATGCAATAGCTACATCCTTAGCTATAATGATATTTTCCAGCACTGGCGGGGTTATCGGTTTTATTATAAACGGTCTCGGTATTCCCAATTTGCCCGCCTACTCTATAGGCTATGTTAATCTGCCGGCATGGTTCCTGCTGGCAATTACCAGTATTGGTATGGCCCAGGTTGGGGCTATCACCGCCCACCGGCTACCCGCCAGACAACTACAGTATATATTTGTCGCTTTAGTATTCTACATGGGGCTCAAGTTGCTCGGCGTTTTCGACTGGCTGGGCTGGCCAATATAGCTTCTAATTGTCTTTTTATTTCGTGAGCCGACATTCCTACTCCCACAGCTCCTCAATATCCTTTGCTGCCTGTTCCCCAATCTCAGTCTCTCCGCCGAGGGTAAAAGCCCGGTAAGACTCAGCCGAACCATATTCCCGAGGCTGGAAGGCTACCGGCATGGGCACGGCATGACCGAAGATGAGGGCTTGTTGTTTTGATGCCAACCTGGCTAATACTGATTTGAGCGCACTCTTATTTGATACCCCGGCCAGAACGCTATCAATATCCCGCTCATTGTCCAGCAGACAGGTTATTTTAGTTCCCATCTGAGACATGACCTCATCGTCAATGCCACTGGGGCGCTGGTCAATCACCAGTAGGGAAACATTATACTTGCGCATTTCACGAGCAATGGTGCCAAAGATGGTTCGGTTAGCCACCTCAGGATTGAGGAATTTGTGCGCCTCCTCAATAGTTATCACCAGAGGGGTAGGCCTGGCGCTATCCTCAGCCATCGCCTTTTCCATCCTCTCCTGATACCGGGCATAGATACGGCGGGTAAGCATATTGGCTACCAGGATATAAGATGTAATATCTCGGTATCTACCAAACTCCAGAACCACATTCATTCCACGGTCAAGTTGCTCAAGAATGCCACCTACAGCATCGGTTGGAGCATGAGGCTCTATAAAGGGCAGCCGCCTGATAGTGGCCAGCCCTCTCTGTAAGTTATTAAGGGTGCTTTCGTGTATATTCAAACCTTCGGGCAATTCCTCGGTATCTTTAATATCCAGGGTACTCTGCAGCCAGACCTTACCAAATCTTCTGGCTAGCTGGTATACAGCTTCGACGGCTAGGTCGGTAAGATTCAAAGTCTGACGCAGTATCTCAATGTCCCCAGGCTCAATTTCATCATAGCCTATCCTGACCACGAAATCAGTGCTCACTCCTCTACGCCGCGAATTTTCTTCATCAAGGGTAAACACGGCTACACTGGACGGGAAAAGCTGCTTTAGAGCCTTTACCGGTGGGCCTCCCTCTCTGGTTCCCGCCCAGCCATACTCATTATGCATATCAAAGATTAGGTTTACTGCCTGGCTCTTCTGCAGCATACCAATAAGCAGAATCCTGGTAAGAAAGGTCTTCCCGGTGCCACTTTTGCCAAAGATGCCGTTAGAACGTTTAACCAACTCCTCCAGATTGAGGCAAAGCTTGGTCTCCATATCCAGAGGATTGCCAATCCAGAATCTTTCTTTATCCTCCTTGCCAAAGACCAGTTCTATATCCTGGTCGGAAGCCAGGTTTACCGTAGCAAAATGCGCCGGAATTGTCTTAACCGGCTGGGGTTCTCCAAGCAGACTGGTAACATCACTCCCAATAGTGAGATACGGAGAGACATGGAGAGTACCATAGGTGCTGGTGCCGGCTAATACCTCGGCGATGAATGGGTCAGCCACATCGGGCGGGGTAAGGGTAAGCTTGGGGTCGATTACCCCCAGAGTGACATCGGTTATCATGCCGAAGAAACGCTGCTTCTCCCCTTCAATGGTTACATAGCGCCCCACTGCCATATCCTCCACCGAAGCCGAGCTATCCAGCCTGACCTCTACCCCTTTATTTAGCGAACCGGAGACGACAATACCCAGACGCTCGCTCATTCTCTAATCCTTTCCAGAATAGCCTTGAGCTGGTTAAACTGACCACTAAGTAATACGGCTAACTCTTTACCCGCCGCCACCAGAAAAGCGTGGCGGTCTTCATATACCCGGCTCATCCGGCGCAGGCAGGCGGCAACAAGCTCGTCGGTGGAAACCGGTAAATGGGTGTTAATCAGTATATTGAGGAAACCCAAGGACTGGCTAAACTCCTTTACCTCCTCAGGGGGGCACAGGTAAACAAAGCCGTGGATTCGGGCGGGCTTGGGCGGCAGGTAGTGATACCATTTATCACCCTGCTTGTGCCCCACCACCAGCGCCCCGAACTCACTTCTAAGCAGCTTTAAAAGCTGGGGGCTTGATTGATAGACTGCCTCCTCGCTGGCTTCATCCTTGCCCCGGGCAATGGGACGCCGACCCGGCTCAAGGCTGGCGGTAGTGGCATTATAGACAATGCCATATAGCTCCACCGACTCGTCCCTGGTCTTCACCAGGCTGCCTAGAGGCGGCGACTGGTAAAGCTCGTAGCACTGCGCCACAAAATCAGTGGTGCTGGCTTCAATAACCTCGCCGACTCGTTGCCCTTCAGCCATTTTTAATTATTAACCTCTCCCCCTAGTTTTTGTTAGCAACCCTATCCCCTTTATCCCCTTCCCCTTACAAGGGGAAGGGGAGGTAGTTTTTAGAGATGGGCTTCGCCCCTCTCAGACACCCTGCTAAATCAACCCCCTCAGAGTATAAATGGAGGGTTAGAAGGGATACCCTTCCTTTAATTGCCCTATTTCTTCTTTAAAAGATACGCAACTTGTAAACCCATAGCTACTGCAAGCCCAAGGATAACCCAAGCTAAATCACTTCTGCCGAGCCAAAATAGCTCGTTAATTGCTATGATAATAACAATTATTAGGGAAGCCCATAATAGAATTTTCGTACTAACTATTTCTTCTTCTCCTTCGGCTTCTTGGGTTTCTTAACATTTTTTCTGCCTTTAGACCCCATTGATTGCCTCCTCCTTTTTAACAAATCTCCTCAAACAGCTAGGTGACCCCTTAAATCCAAAGGGTCAAGTAATTCTGGATAGTATTCTGACGCATAGGCTGCCACCATTTGAAGGATTATTTCTTCTTGTTCCTCAAGACTTATTATTGTTGGTTTTTCGGGGATGGCTAATCCATGTGCTCTATGCTTAGACCACAAGTCCATGTCAATATTCTCATAGGAGTTCCTATACATTTTCTCTGTTAATTCTGAGAAAGAGCTACCAAAACCTATGCCCTCTAGTTGGAATTCCTTAATGACAGGCTCAGCCTCTTCTAACGGAACTTTCTCGTCACATGCTTTCAGCAGTTTTTTAGTTTCTTTTTTGTTTCCGAACCAGCCAGTTAGACTCATCCCAGTAGCACTCTCAAATTCCCTGAATAGAATGAACTCATCGAATCTATCAGGTTTTTTCCCAACCTCATTCCTAAATTTCACAAGGCGTTCTTTTGCCTGTTTTTGCAACCAATTCATAAACTCCTCTTCGCCTCCAGGCATTGAAAACATTTTTGCTAATTCAGTTATATTGTCGCGTCTAGCACGTCCTAATATTGCTCCAGTCATGTATAGATATGAAAGAACTTCAAATAAGTTATAAAAGCGTATGTAAGGTCCTCCAAAGAGTCGTGTCTTGGCGACTTTCGTTACGATTGGGATACCCAAGAAGCCCATCAAGGTTCTCTGTCCTTCTTTGTACGGCATTTGATTGTCTCTTAAAGCTCCTTCACTTATTTAGGGAAGTTTGAAGGGGCTTCGCCCCTTCAAAACCTCTCCTTTCCCTTTACTTGTCAGGTTCTCCCGCTCAGTAGCAGTCTTGTTACTAGAATTCCCACTACTGCTACTGGAATCACACCAACTAGGACTGCTAGTCCTCCCTTCCAGCCAGTGAAGACAAAGGTCAGAATCACAAACAGCAAACTCAGCCACGCGCACCAGCCACCCCAGAAATTCAGCCATCTAATCTGTAGCTCCCAATTCCGACGAGCCAGTGTATAAACAAAAAATGAGATTGAGGCGGCAACAAAAAATCCCCACCAAAGCCCTGAAGATAAGAAATCCATTTCATCCTCCTTCAAAACCCCTTTTCACCACCAAATCTGCCTTCCACCCACCGTATAAGCATGAGAACACGATATCTCTGCCACCAGAGGACGGAACCCGCCACTACTAAGAAACCAACCAATATGCCATAATTTACACCAAGGCTAAATGGAAGTAGATAGAGGATACCAGGAACTACTATACCTAGAAAGACAGCCACAACTACAGAAAACACAGCTAATGATTTACTACTCCATTGTGGCTTATGTTTTCCTGAAAGGGAATCTCCTGCTATAGCACCGTCGCTAACTTCTAAGTCAATAACTTTACCTTCCCTCCCACATTTTGGGCATGGGCCTGTGTGGGTAGGTGGCAACTCTGTACCACAGTGTCTGCATTTATCCATAAGCTCTGCCTCCTTTTCCCCGGTCTTTAGAAGGGAAGCCTGAAGGGGCGGAGCCCCTTCAAAACCTCTCCTCCCCCTCTCCTTTTAAGGAGAGGGGGATAAAGGGGGTGAGGTCAAACATAATCCTAAACCCACCTTGTTCTCTTGCTCTGGCTCTTGGCTGAGGTGAGGCTGGGCAGATGCTCATCCACCAGAGACGACTCCACCATTTGCCAGAAGCTTTCTCTATCGGCGGCGGTTACCACCGCCTGCTCGTGAGCCTCGCTTAACGCCACCGGATACCCCAGCCCACGCCGGCACTGGTCTAAAACCAGGGCGTGAACCAGATTGAGCAGGTTCTTATCAGTGGCTACCCACCGGGGAATCTCAATCCGGGCTATTTCATCATCCACCCTGAGGTAGAAAAAGTAAACCAAGTGCCCCCCGTAGCGCTTCTGGATTTTGGACTGACTGATAAAGAGGGCCGACCTTTCCCCCCCTGTCAGTAAATTTAAGAACAGCTCCCGGTCCCGAACCCCAGCGACCGCATCGCATTCCCGCGTTTCACAGGTGTTGCAATAGCGGTCAGTGTCAACAACCTCACGAGGGCAAAGGGCGACCCGCAAGGCATTAACCACATCGGTGCTGCGAGGAAAGCTGATATAGCTGGCCAGAGCCAGTCTTTTATCATTATTGAGCTTTTTTATATCATCTAAATAGCTGAGAAAGCCTTTATCCAGCAATGCCTCGGTGACAAACTCGGGATAGGCTTCCAGACCCCAGAGAATAAGCGAGCCATCAAGCAGGGCCAGGCTTGAACTACCCGGTGGCAATTCGGCAGCTAATTCAGCCAGCCGGTGGCACTCCTCGACACTGCGCTTGATACCCAGAAGCGCGCCTTCTATTGGCTGCTCGCGACCCCTGACCCCGGCGGGCGTAATAACCAGGTCTTCCTCACTGGAATAGAGGCCGGGGAAACTGTCAAGGACAGCTTCAGGCTGGGCACCGTAATGGAGATTGACGACACCTATGTTTATCAGATAACACCTGGTTGACTTGTGTCGGTCAACATCAATATGTGAGCCATCGGTCGCCAGAATGGTGAATTCGGCGGGGAGGGGTGGCACTTCATAGCGCCGGTCAAGCCCATCCACCACACCGGCTACCAGCCAGGTAGTCTTACTGGAGGCAATCTTCCTGGTCAAGGGCTCCAGTTCGCCAGCCTGATTATGAAGAACAGACAGGGCCTTCTGCAGACGGTTCCGCCTCTCCTCACTGCCCGCCTTCAGCCGGGCAACCATGCCACCAACCTGCGAAACTATCTTAGTTAAATCTAAAGACACCGCTCTCACCCCAGATATAACTTCACCGACAGTTCACTTTGTTGATTCCTCAATCCATTTCAAATAATCCGGGTTGCCTTTGTCTATTGAGAATGAAACAATGCAGGGGACTTCGTATGAATGTAATTCTTTCACCCGCTCAATAACCTTATCCGCCAGCTCAGCCTTGGTTTTAACCAGCATCGCTGCCTCCCCTTCTTCCTGAATTTCCCCCTCCCACCGATAAATTGATTTTATGGGAAGGATATTGACACAGGCCGCCAGCTTTTCATCTACCAAGGTTCTGCCTATTTTCCTGGCTTCATCTTCGTCTTTGGTCGTTATGTAAATTGAGCGATATCGCATCTAAAAGTGCTCCCGTCTCCAGACTTAACTACCTTTATAGTATTCCCTCCCCCAGCCTGAGTGTATCACCTTAACCCCATCTATTATACTCATACAGGCGGCAAAAGCCGGCTGGCGATGGGAAGCGCTCACCGCTACCAGCAGGAGCTTATCCCCAACCTTTAGCTGTCCCACGCGATGCACTATCGCCACATCCTCCACATCAAAGTCCTCAAGTGCCTTATCGGCTAACTCCCTAACTTTGCCAATTGCCGCCTCGTCATCGTCAAACTCAATCCCCACCACCTCCCTCCCCTCCGAGAAGCTACGCACAATGCCCAGATAGGTTATGATAGCCCCTATCTTCGGATTGTTCATTCCGCCGATTATTTCCTCTACCGAGAAGTCTCTGTCCGTTATCCTGACCATTTCAATATCCCGTTTACTATGACCTCCCAGCCATTAATCCTCTATTTGCAGAGTATAATGTATTACCCTGACGAACTCAAGCCACGCTCTATCATTCCAGAGACGTCGGGGAACAAGTATGCTACAATCTAATCCAAGGTGTTCTTATGCTCCCAATTCTATTAAGCGTGGTGATAATTTCACTATCCGGGGTAATGATGCCCGGCCCGATGTTTGCGGTAACTTTAGCCAAAAGCTATAGGTCCCCGTGGGCTGGTTTCCAGATAGCCCTGGGGCATGCGGTAATAGAAGTCCCCCTGATACTACTAATATACTTTGGCTTTGCCCAGTTCTTTCAGAACACCCTTGTGCAGCTCGGGCTGAGTATAGGGGGCGGTGGTATGATTATCTGGCTGGGGATAGGCATGTTTCGTGCCCGGGCCGAGGTAACTCAGAGGGGCAAGGACTTACCTTATAATGCATTTATGGCCGGTATCATTACCAGTGGCTTTAACCCCTTCTTCCTGCTCTGGTGGGCGACAATCGGCAGTATGCTGGTAATGAAGTTCCTTGATTTCGGCGTCAGTGGTTTAATTGTGCTTATTATTGTCCACTGGCTATGCGACTTAGTCTGGCTGTCACTGGTGTCCGTGGTGATTTATAGAACCCACGCCCTCTGGGCAGAGAGATTTCAGGAGGGTCTTTTTATTGCCTGTAGTCTGTTACTTGTTGGTTTTGGGGGCTGGTTTCTGATATCAGGTATCCAGCTGGTGGTTTAGGCCCAACCATTTTGTATCAATATTGAAATTGTCTAGTAACCTATCCCCCTGACCCCCTTCCCTTAATAAAAGATTGTTTAACAACCCCTCACCCTTTATCCCTCTCCCCTTCATAAGGGGAGAGGGAAGAGAAATTCTTAAAGGGGCTTCGCCCCTTTTAATCCCTTTGCTAAAAAACTCGTAATAAGGGGGAACATAGGTAAGAGAGGGGCGAAGCCCCTCTCTAAAATCTCTTCCCCCTCCTTAAAAGGAGAGTCAAAGGGAGGCGAAGCCTCCCTTATATAAGCTCCCCTTCCCCTTGATAAGGGGAAGGGGAAAAAGGGGATGGGGTTACCTAATAAAAATCTAAAGGGTGTGAGGCCAATAAACAATCACAGCATTATTATTGATTACCGAGCATGGTATCTGCTACTATTAGAACTCGGCTAATTTGGCGAAGGGAAGGGAACATTATGAAGGCAGGCATTATTTATGACCCTATATACCTCAAACACGACACCGGGGGGCACGTGGAGAATGCGGGGAGGTTAGAGGCAATCATTTCCCACCTGGAACAGACCGGACTTAAGCAGCAATTAACCCCGGTTAAGCCCCGTCCTGCCTCCATTGAAGAAATATCACTGGTGCACGATAAGCAGTATATATCACACATCCAGGACGCAGCTCAAAAGGGCGGCGGCTGGCTGGATGCCGATACGATAATGTCGGCTGACTCATATGAAGCAGCCATTTATGCCGCCGGTGGGGTTATTAAGGCAACCGAGGTGGTTATGGATGGAGAGGTAAATAGCGCCTTTGCTCTGGTCAGACCTCCGGGACACCACGCTACTTCCCAGCGAGCTATGGGCTTCTGCCTGTTTAATAATATAGCTATTGCCGCTAAATATGCTCTGGATAAATATAAATTAGACCGAATCGCCATCATTGATTTTGATGTGCACCACGGTAATGGCACCCAGGGAACTTTCTATGATGACCCCCAGGTGCTTTATATATCGACCCATGAATATCCCTTCTACCCGGGGACAGGCAGGGCTGACGAAACCGGCATCGGAGCCGGCGAGGGAACCACAATTAATATACCACTCCCGGCTGGCTGTGGTGATGCCGAATATTTATCGGTCTTTGAACAAATCGTGGTCCCGGCGGCGAGACGGTTTAACCCCGGACTTATCCTGGTTTCTGCCGGCTACGACACCCACTGGGCGGATGGACTAGCCTTGATGCAGGTAAGCGTTACCGGCTTTGCCCGGATGGTAAAAATTATCAAGGGATTAGCCGATGAACTGTGTAGTGGTCGTCTCGTCTTCACTCTGGAGGGTGGCTATAATCTTACCGCCCTATCTGCCTCAGTAAAAGCCACCTTTGATGTGCTTCTGGGTAACACCGATATTGAAGACCCCCTAGGTCAATCACCGCGTAGCTCTGAGGCACCCGGTATTGATAACCTGGTTAGGTCAATCAAGGAAATACATAACCTAGCCTAAGGTCTCTCCTTACATCGGTCAGTGGGTATAGGGCACTGGTCACATTCCTCGCTACACGGTTCAACATGAATAATTACACTGGAACCAAGCAACCGCTTCTTTATACCCTGCTCCACCTCATCACACACCCTATGCGCTTCTTCTACACTGACATGCTTAGGCATTACCAGGTGGAGGTCAATATAACGCTGGCTTCCTGACTTGCGAGTACGCAATTCATGAAAACCTACCAGCTCGCCGTCATGCTCCATAATACATGACCTTATGACGCTCTCTTCGACCTCGGGCAATCTGACATCAATCAGCCCGCCAAAAGACCTCCGCATTACCTCATAACCTACTTTTAGAATTAATAAGGCCACTACCAGGGCAACAATAGGGTCAATAATATTGAGTCCGGTAAAGCGTATGACCACCAGCCCCACCAGCACCCCGACAGCGGAATAGACATCAGTAGCAATATTGCGAGCATTGGCCTCTAATGATATTGAATCCGTAGCCCGTGCTACCTTGAGCAGATGGCGTGAAAGAAAGATGCTGGCAATTATGGAAACCACCATTACCCCTATCCCGGCTTCAGCCAGCTCTACCGTCGCTCCCACTATTATCCGGCGTATTGCGGAATAGATTATCAAGCCACCGGCAATAAAAATTAGCCCCGCCTGGACGACAGCGGCAATATTTTCCACCTTGCCGTGACCGAAAGGGTGTTCCTTATCAGCCGGCCGGGCAGCCATAACAACCGCCAGGAAGGTAATGATTACGGCAAACAGGTCGAGGAGACTATCGGCTGCCTGAGCAAAAATACTGAGGCTCCCGGTTATGACCGCCACCACTACCTTGAGCCCAATCAGCCCGGTTACCACTACTAGAGAAAGCTTAGCCGCACCACTAGGGCTAGAAAACATGACCCGCCTCCACCTAGGCTTTAGCCAGGCGTATCAACCGGCCCCACTCCCCCTTCTCCCAGACCACCAGCAGCGTAGGGGCAATACAGAGTGAGCTATAGGTTCCAGCAATGATACCAACCAGTAGCACCACGGCGAAATTCTGAATTGAAGCGCCGACAAAGAGTAACAGGGCTATTACTACCAAAAGCGTGGTTAGACTGGTATTCAAGGAACGGCTCAGGGTCCCCACCAGGCTATTATTAACTACCACCTCAAAATGGGGGTTCACCCCCCTGGTCAAATTCTCACGGATTCTATCAAAAACAACCACGGTATTATTTACGCTATAGCCGATAACCGCCAGGATACCGGTAATGAACATTAAATTGATTTGCCAGCCTAATATGCCACCGAGGATGGAGAAAACTCCTATTGCCACCAGGGTATCGTGCACCAGGGCGATTATGGCACAGGTGCCATAGCGGAAAGGGCTTGGCATCCGGCGAAACGCCCAGGTAACATAAAGAAGTATGCCTACGGCAGCTACCACCACCGCAATAGCCGCATTCTGCGTCGTCTCCTCAGCTACCATAGGTGACACCGAGCTAAATTCCGTCTCCTCGAGGTTGCCAAATCTGGCAGCTAGGGCACTCTCTAACTGGGCTTTTTCCTCATCACCCAATTCGCTGGTGCGGATATAAAAAACACCGCCTCCAGCGGGACGAATCTCGCTCTGGACAATGGCATTGGGATAACCTAAGTCAGCTAATTCTTGTTTCAATTCACCCTGGTCTACTTCCTGCTCAAAGCTCACCGCCACCATAGAACCGCTACTAAATTCAATCCCAGATTTGAGACCAATGGTCGCCAGAGCAATAATGGCAATAAGAAGTGCCACGCCTGAGATGAGAAAGAACCAGAACCTTCTGCCGACAATATCAAACATTTTCTTTACCCCGATAAGCGCTAAATAGAGAAGTCCGCTGCGCCAGCCGAGTGCCCACGAACAGGCGCAGGAGGGTTCGAGTAACTACAATAGCGGTAAACATGCTTACGGCAACACCGATAAAAAGGGTTAGGGCAAAGCCCATTACTGGAGCACTAGCGACAATATTTTTACCCAGCCAATAAAGAATGCCACAGACAATAAAGGTAGTTATGTTACTATCCCTGATAGCCGTCCACGCCCGATTAAAACCAGCCTCAATAGCCGCTCCCAGCGTCCGCCCTATCATCAATTCTTCCTTCATCCGTTCAAAGATAAGGATATTGGCATCCACCGCCATACCTATGGATAAGACAAAGCCACCAATTCCAGCCAGGGTAAGGGTAACACCTCCTCCCGGCCATATCTTGAACAGCGCCAATACCCATGCTCCGTAAAAAATTAGAGCCAGGCTGGCTAAAAGCCCGGGTAAGCGGTAATAAATAATCATAAATAGCATAATCAATATTATTCCAACCAGCCCTGCCATAACCCCCATATCAATGAAGTCAGCTCCCAGCGTAGCCGAGACCGTCTGCTGGTAAAGAGGAGGCTTCTTTAACGGCATAGGTAAAGCACCGGACTCAAGTAAATTAGCCAGTCGGTCCACCTCTTCAATGGAAAAATTACCGGTAATAACTCCGGTACCATGATATTCTGGCTGCAAAATCTGGGGGGCGGAGATGAGTACATTATCTAAGAAAATACCTAAAGCCCGCTGCGGCGTCCCGTAGGCTCCTGAATTATACAGGCGCTTGGCAACCTGGTCGAAAATTTCCCCCCCCTCCTGGTTCCACTCAATACCGACCTCGGCTTCAGCCCCGGTGGGTTTGGTACTTACCTGAGGAACCGCCTTAGCCAAAAATTCGCCAGTGAGTAGCGTGCCATCATCGCCTCTGGCTGGTATCCAGGACAAGAGGTCTGTTGAGCCCTGCCTTAGTTCTTCTATATCTACGGGATTACCCCTCTCGTCGGTGTAGCTGAGATTGCCTCCCGCATCCCTGACTAAAAAGGCTACCGGATTATTATCCTCGCCAACAAATAGGCGAGAGCCAGTCTCATTCCCATCAAAAAATGTGGTCGGGGAGTCCTCAAGGTAATCACCAAGCCAGACTGGTTCGCCCTCACTCAGCTCAACCTGTCTAAACTCAAGGAAACCGGTTTGCTCTACCAGCTTCTTGGCTTCCTCAATATCGGTAAACCCGGGAAGCTGCACCAGAATGCGCTCACCCTCCTGCTTCTGGATGATAGGCTCGGTGACGCCATATTTATCAATGCGGCTCTGGATAGTCATTAGTGCCCTGTCCATATTCCTTGCCTTCTCCTCCCCGGTAGCCCCCTCGGGAAATTGAGCCTGATACACCAAATGACTACCACCGACAAGGTCAAGCCCGAGGTGTACCCCTTTCTTGCCCAGTATTCCCTGGTCAATAGGCAAAACCACACACACGGCAAGGGCGAAAAGGGCTAATATTATTATGAGAGTCAGCGCACTTCTTTTAGTCATATCTATTTATCCTGTTTCCGGTGACAAGCGTTCACGGAGATAAGCTAGAGCCTCCTCTCTGGTAGCCAGTTCCCCTGAGGCCTGCGCCTCACGCACTGCCTCCAGAAGCTCCCCAATTTTAGGTCCCGGGTTCATACCAAAGATATTAATTATATCATGTCCATCAATCAGCTTGGGTGGGGTAACCAAACTCTCCTCTTGAAAGCGCTGAGCCAACACATAGTTTACTATCTCAGCATGCTCCTGCCAACCGGTTAGGCTTAGTTGTGGACCTCTGGTGGCTAGATGGTCGGCCAGGCTCAAAAACAGTATATCAATGCCCGCCTCTCCGGTATCACGAAAGTAGCGGTAAATAGCCCTACGGGACGGCAGTCCTTCCTGACTCATCTGCATCGGTCGGAGGTGGTGCCTCACCATAATTTCCACCAGCTTTATTTCCTTACCACTAAACCTTAATCTTTCCAGAATATTAACGGCTATAGCTGCCCCCTCTTTGGCATGCCCTAGAAAGCGCATCCGACCGCCAGCCTCAATAGTTTTAGTTTGGGGTTTGGCAATATCATGAAGGAGTGCCGCCAGCTTGAGCAGTAACCTTCTGGTGCTACCGCTACTAACCTCAAGGTCAAAGTGCCGAGCCAGCACTGCCGACCACGGGACAGCCGCCAAGACCTCTTCATTGGCATACTCCCACTCTCCCTGCCTGAGGACAAAGTCAACCGCCACCACTGTCTTAAGAGAATGGTCAAAGACACTCCAGAAGTGCTCTTTAGGCTGCTTGACCTCTTTTGTCTGAGCCATCTCGGGAATTACCGCAGTTAATAAACCCAGTTCATCAAGGTAAGGTAAAAAGTCGGCTTGAGGAATAGCCAGCAGCCGAAGTAGCTCTTCCCTTACCCGCTCACCAGCCACCCCGGCGATAAGGTAAGAGTGACGCCGAATTAGAGCTTCGGTCTCCTGACTAATACTAAAACCCAGCTCAGCCGCCAGCCTCACCGCCCGTAGTAAGCGTACTGCATCCGACTCAAAAGCCGTCTCGGCAACTGTCCGAATCACCCCCTGATGCAGGTCATCCCAGCCATTAAACGGGTCTATGAGCTGAACCTCGGTGTGGTCTTCCTCTAATCGCAAAAGGTCAACTGCCATGGCATCAATGGTGAAATCACGTCGTGCCAGGTCATACTCAATACTACCTTCAAATGTGGAGAAATCAAGCGCCCACTGACCTCTAGTTGACGGTGCCCCCTCACTAACCAGGACTACTCTGCCCACCCTATTTACCTTATCCAGCAGGACATACTTACCGCCGAGGGCAGTAGCTACCTTGGGAGCAATCTCCAGCGCATCGGCAGCTACAGCAATATCAATATCAGCCGTATCCCTCCCCAGCAGCACATCACGCACAAAGCCACCAACAACATACCACTTAACATTCTGCTCGGTGAGAAAACTGCTTACCTTGGTCAATAGTAATGAGGCTCTGGGTTCAAAAACTAGCTTCAAATCTTTCCTATCTACTGCTATCATCTAGACCTAAACTATACTCCCAAGGCAAACTTTTATCAAGACGCGATTCAATAAAGTAAGGTCACTTATCAGGCAAAAAAGAACCAAGTATTATAAAATCGGGGTGAAAATCCCTTTTCCTTTGCCTGAGGCGAGCATTGCTCAAAGGCACCGTTAGCGGCTTTCTTTAGTCAGGCCCTTGGCAATACTCTTTAAAATGGAGAGGATGCCGATAACGGCACGCTGAACCTCAACCGGCTCCTGGGCTAATACCCTGGACACGTAAGGGTCTAATCGCCTACCGCTATAGCTTGCCTCCGCCTCAGATATGGTAGCAGGCTGAGGAGTCAGGTAGCCAGCTAAGGTAAATAACTCGTTCTCATCAAAACCTAGAGGCCCGGCAATTTTTCGCAGGACATGGGCTGAGGGAAAACGTTCCCCCCTCTCTATACGACCCAGGTGTGATGGGGATATGCCCGCCAGGACAGCCAGTTCCTGTAATGTCAGCGGCACCATAAGTCTCTGCTGCTTAAGTATAGCGCCTAAATTGTTATTGGTCATCACTACTTTATTAAGTATAATTTGACAAATGGCAAATTGTCAAGCGGGGGTTCAATTAAAAAATTTAGCCTATAAACCGACTGGGTCAACATCTACCGTCCAGCCAGGAGGAATAGGTATTTGAGAGACAAAAGCGGCAGGCTCCGAACCACGAAGAATGAGCTGCCACCGAAACCTACCCCGCAGTCGGTGAATAAACGCCGGGGCTGGTCCGATTAGACTGAGGTCGGCTATCCCCCTTGAGTCTCTTTCCTCAATAAGGAGGCGCTTCATCCTTTCTGCCTCCCGTTGACAGAGAGCATCATTAGTATGACTATAGACAAGGGAGACCAGCCGGGTGAAGGGAGGATTATGAAGCTGACGCCGATAGGCAATTTCCTGGTCGTAGAAAAGGGCATAGTCATGCTTGGCTGCCGCCTGAATGGCATAGTGCTCCGGGGAATAGGTCTGAACGATAACCTGCCCCCCTAAAG
>CAZCLE010000017.1:0-20972 GCA_964499445.1 uncultured Dehalococcoidales bacterium | reverse complement strand
TGGTGTCACTGCTGGCGGTGTCACCGTTGGCGGTGTTACTGTTGGTGGTGCTTCTGGCCTTTCCTTAACTGTAAACGAACCGGATATACCGTCAATCTCTAGTAAATAAGTGCCAGCCGTGTCCTTAGTGGTGCTGAAGCTAACCAGTGCACTGTCACCAGCAGCGATTGTTACCTTACTGCTGGCTTCGGCTACACCGTTTATTTTCAGTGTAGCCTCATAACTACCAGGCTGACCACCAGTATTAGTTACTGAGACAAAGATATTTACCGTCTCACCAGTATTAACCTCGGTGGGAATTATGAGCATGTCGCTGGTGGTAAAAGCTACCGGGCGAATGTAAGCCAGGATGCTAGAGGGAGTGAAGTGCCTGATTAGTCCGGTGATGGTATTGGTCTCGGGGTCAACAATCCAGAACTCAAGGGCAACCCACCCTCCAGTCTCCTCATCCCACATAACGGGAACCAGGTCTGCTTCAGCAGCTCCCGGCGGTATCAGGCGCTCGTCATAGGTAAAGGTGAGGAATATAGGCGGGTCGAAGGTGGCCCCATCAGGTCCGAAGTCGTAAACCAGTCCGATAACATTAGAATCCTCAGGTAGAGGTGGTGGGGTTTCCATGTTAAGGATACTTATTTCGCTGATGGGCTGCCCATCACTAGTAAGACCCACTGTGCCTTTATCAATTGCTAGCTGGCATGCTCCGTCAGCGGACTGGATGATTATGCTTTGAGTAAACACACCACCCGCAGTAACTAGGTTTGATATGTCAGTAGTGCCTGGCGGGGGTAACGAAGCTGGTGGGGATGGTGTTGGAGGACTACCACCACCTCCGTCGCTAGGGGTAGGAGTTGGAGAAACAGGGCTTGCCATCGAGCTGAAAGAACTACTCAGTAGATGACTCAGGTCAGGTGTGGTGTCCTCCCTTAACTTAGCCCAAACATAGCCGCTATAAGCCGGGGGACCAGTAATGTCTGTAGTATCCACTCCACTGTCCGAGCATTGAGTCCAGGCGGTGCCGTTCCAGTAGTATATCCGCAAAGATGACTCTACCAGCCCGGAAATATCAGCGTTGGTGTAGTACTTCCTGATTACTATCTCGTCAACACCTGTAATGTCATCGAGATGAACATCAATATAGTCGCCAGCAGCTTGAAAGCCGCTTGGCGCTGAACCATAGGGGTTTGATTTATATCTGGCTATAGAAACCTCTAGTGTGCCAGCTCCTGATTTATCAACCTCGGTATCAGCCCCAGCCTTGTTATCAACAGTATAATCACCAGCGGACGTCGTCTTTGTCAATATGCTCGCGAATTCACCCAGAATTTCATAGGTATGTTGGGTATTAGCCCCCAGGTTGGCATTGGTTGGATTCGATATGGTAACCACGATGGTCTCATCAGGTTCATTTAAGGTATCATCTACTATCGCCACGTTTATGTTGGTGGTGAGATTTCCCTTGGTGATGGTGGCAGTGTCCGCAGCTAGAGTATAATCTACACCGCCTCCGGTGGCGGTGCCGCCGGTAACAGTATAATCAACGGTTACATCCTGACCGGATGCTGCCGATAGGGTAAGCTCCAGGTTGGCCGGGGTTACTGATTCATCGCCACTGGAAGCAGTCAATGTAAACTGTATGGTGGGACCAGCATTAACTGTTACCGGCTGGTTAGCATCTGTCCACCCCTGGTCCGGGGTTTCAGCGGCGGTAATGGTTAGTGTCCCAGCAGTGGTATCCTTGTAGTAGAAGCTGGCGGAATTGGTGCCATTCGTTATCGTTACTGAGGTTACGTCTGACCAGGATGAGTCGCTTAAGGAAAACTTGCCAGCAAGTGAGGTAGAGGATAAGTTGATGGTGGTATTGCTGGTGACATCAGACGGAGTACCCAGGGCGTCCCGGGTCTGAACGGTCATGATGCCGGAGGCTTCACCGGCGTTAATTGTCCGGGCTGGGGTAGTGAAGACAATCTGGGAGATAGCAGCCGGGTCAACATTAAATAGATTGCTGGTCCCCGTTTTACCATCATCGGTAGTGGTAATCAAGACGCCATCCTGAACTGTGGAGATGGTAACGTTTCCAGTCCAGACACCGCTTATAAAAGCGGTAGTGGTAGTTGGTGATATGGTCCCCGTGGAATCGCTTAAGGTATTGGTGTCGGTATAACTGGTAACAGTGTTATCATACTGGTCCTGAGCGGTGATGATTATACTGAAAGCTACATTGACAATTGGGTCATTTACGTGAGCAAAGCTGAACTTCTCCAGGGCAGCATGATTAACCGTTTCCATCTGGGTAGCGTCTGTCCAGCCCTGGCCCGGGTTTTCTGCGGCGGTAATGGTTGGCATGCCGACAGTGGTATCCTTGTAGTAAAAGCTTGCCGAGTTGGAGCCGCTGGGTATGGTTACCGAGGTTACCAAGCCATCGAAGGGCCCCGATTGGCTGGTATCAAACCTGCCGGTGGCCGAGTTAGAGGACAGGTCTATGGTGGTATCGCTGGTGACATCAGACGAGTTACCCGAGGCATCCTGAGTCTGAACGGTCATGATGTCGGAGGCTTCACCGGCGGTAATTGTCTGGGGGCCAGTGATGAAGACAATCCGGGAGATGCCGGCCGGGCTGACATCAATTGAATTACTGACTCCCGTTTTACCATCATCGGTAGTGGTAATCAGGACTTTGTCCTGAACTGTGGAGATGGTAACGTTTCCAGTCCAGACACCGTTTATAAAGGCGGCGGTGGTAGTCGGTGATATAGTCCCGGTGGAATCGCTTAAGGTATTGGTGCCGGTATAACTGGTAACAGTGTTATCATACTGGTCCTGAGCGGTGATGGTTATACTGAAAGGTACATTGACAATTGGGTCATTTACGTGAGCAAAGCTGAACTTCTCCAGGGCAGCATGATTAACCGTTTCCATCTGGGTAGCGTCTGTCCAGCCCTGGCCCGGGTTTTCTGCGGCGGTAATGGTTGGCATGCCGACAGTGGTATCCTTGTAGTAAAAGCTTGCCGAGTTGGAGCCGCTGGGTATGGTTACCGAGGTTACCAAGCCATCGAAGGGCCCCGATTGGCTGGTATCAAACCTGCCGGTGGCCGAGTTAGAGGACAGGTCTATGGTGGTATCGCTGGTGACATCAGACGGAGTACCCAGGGCGTCCCGGGTCTGAACGGTCATGATGCCGGAGGCTTCACCGGCGTTAATTGTCTGGGGGCCAGTGATGAAGACAATCTGGGAGATGCCTGGAGGTGGAAGAGTATACTCAACATTCCACTCCACCGCACCTACTGATACAGCAGCCCTATTTTTCTTTCCACCTCCAGTTCTGGTGCCGTAAATATAACATTCAACTGCACTACCATCTGGAGTACTTAATGAGCTAGCATTCCATTTGCCATAGAAAAGTTGACCACCGGTGCTGGTAACATCGCTTTCTGCTAGAACTGTCCCAACAAAGCTACCGCCTTCATATAAGTCAATTCTAACAGTTGGTGTACCTGTGCCACCAATCTTCTTTACCCAAATCCTGAATTCCTGAAGGTTAGTACCCGGGGTAGGACTGAGCGCTGGAGTTGGGAACCCAACATGAGCCATCGTATCAACATTCTCTCCGGTGGCTTCCAGCCAGTTGCCGTCCGGGTCATCCGGGTCGTCCTGAATATAACTCAATCCACCCAAAAGTTCCGTTTGGTCTATCAGGGTGTCAGGACTTAGCCGCTCAGTGTCAGGACTGGAAAGGACCTCGCCTGAGCCTACCGAGAGGATACCAATTGGAGTTGGAACACCCCCTTCAATTAGCAGCATTACCAACACCACCGCTACCAGCAAGGCCCTACTTATAAAATTACCTATGCTAATATCCTTGTTCTTAAGCCCCTTCATTATCATTGCTAACCTGCTTCTTGTTTAGTCATGTCTTGGGCAGCACCCTTTAGAGTACTGGCAAAAAAGCTGGTCCCCGGCGCTCAGAACTACCACTGCACGTGTTACAAAACAGTACATCAACCAGCTCCCGTGCTCGCTGAGCTGCTCTCCGCCACCACTATCACCTCATGCGGTCTCCTCCTCGAGCTCGAGTCATTCAATGCAGAGCCTGGACCCTGCCCACTTTTTATATGTTACCGGTCAAACAACAGGAGACACAGTAAACGCTACTGGAGCGGGTAAAGACGAAATGAATAACAGGTAACCCCGTTATTGGTAAATTTCCAGTTTCCTTGCCTCCCAGACCACCAGTTCAAAGGGTCATTGTGCTGCTCCCATACCGGCTTTCGTTCAGCCCGAGCATGGTAGTTCCCCCAGAATAAGTCGCCGCCCGGCTTGCCACGCGCCTGGTCATAGGTATCATAAAACCCGGCGGGAACCTGAACCCACGCCTGGCCGTCGGTCATGTCGTTGTCCAGAATCTGGAAGGGCGAACCTTCTTTAAAGCCCAGCTTTCCGTACCCATCAACCGGAACGAGTATCTCGTTTGCCCCCATGACCTTGACGTTTGGTCCTTCAACGTAAACATTATCAAAGTAAACGGTGGAGCCAGCGTACGCACCTACGCCGATTTTGCCTGCCGAAAGCGACGTGTCTGTAACGTCGAACTTCAGCACATCGTCAACATAAATCTTAATGGAGTCTCCCTGCACTACAATCTTGTAGTGGTACCATATGCTAGGCGTAGTATTTTGTAATGGGCGAGTGGCAGTCAGCTCAGTGTATCCGCCTCCACCAACCTTCTTGAAGAGGGCGATGTGCACCTCGTCAGCGGATGGCTCCAGAAGATAGTGGTTGTTCTGGTCGACATACCGGAAGACAACATTGAAGTAGTTACCTGATACTTTCTTTACATCAAACTCGAACACGTAGTCGTCCCAGGACTCGCTTCCGGTAACAGCTACCACCGCACCCACATAGGAACCCCCGGTGCGCCCATAAACATTGTTGCCATTGTCCTCCACAATAGCTCCACTGCCCGATATATTGGTCCACTGGGACAAATCACCATCAAAAGTATCGCTAAATGGACCTGCCTCCGTCACGCAGTTGAATGTGTAATGCTCCCCTGGCGGCGGCATCTTCGGTGGCCCGGCCATGGCCGGCACTGCCGTTGCCAGCAACAATACCACGGCTCCCACTATGGCAATCTTTTTCACTCTTGGTCACCCCCTTCTTTTTAAGGTTTCATTCTTGCCCTTCGAACTACGGCATAATCATAATATTGAAACCTGACCGCTTCTCCTGGCTCCGGCACCGCTGCTCACCCAGGTGCCTTGCCTGGAAGTGGTCGGCTATCTTTTCCCAAGTCCAACGGGCGGTTACAATCACGGCATACAGCCGATATCAGCCCTTACTTTTTCGGTTCTTTCAGCTTTTCAATTGGATTCCGAAGCCAGGGGTCGCAATCGACCTTGCCGTTGACACAATCCCCCTTCCCAATACATTTGCCGCTGGGATTGATTCTCCCACACGGCCCACCGGGCCCGCTGGCATGTCCCCACCAGTTGTTGGTGGCATCAAGCGTGTATGTCTCATGTATATTGCAGACAGCACCTTTGTACGTGCAACCTTCTCCTACATTAGTCCATTCAAGGCCTAAGTTGTTGACGAAGTTGTTGTAGTGAGCCTCGTTGCCGTCTTCCATCTCAGGGCCGCATCGTATGGCGAAATCGTTGTCGTGTATGTTGTTATACTGGATGATGCTGTTCGTGGCATCGGCTTCAATTCGGACACCAGTGTGGTTGTTAAAGATGTTATTGTACTCGACTATTGTGCCACTAGTACCTGTGGACAGGGCAAATGCATTCTGGACATTGGAGATAGTATTATGCCCGAATGTGATACCGGTACCAGCGTTATATGTTCCGATACCAGTACTCCTATACGTCTCCCCGGTATATCCTAAGTCGGTAACGGTGTTATAAGTGGCTGAACCAGTAGCACCCTCAAGGAAGAACATGCCATTGGGGACTTGTGTAATGTAAGCACCCGGGCCATTAATCTCGTTGTGGTTATAGTCAGCTGTCAGTGTTCCGCCAAGGGCGTATATACCTGCCCTGTTGTAACCTTCAACAGTACACTGTGTCACTTCTACCGTAGAAGAGGATGATGTAGCAGAAGCCCATATGCCGCAGGTACGACAACCAAGCTCTGGGTTTCCAACGACCGTCAGGTTTTCTATTTTACCGTTGGTCTCAAGATAAGCGAGACCAGAAACCCAATCCCCTCCAACTCCTGCGGGTACTTCTGTGATTCCCGAACCATCGATCTTGAGGTCTTTTACCGTAGCCGTCTCACCAGCCGTATCAACCCAGACGATGGCTGCCATTTTTTTAGTACCGCCGCCAATCCACGGCGTAGTCTTAACCATGGTCAGTACGCTGGCTCCAGACGGCTGGATGACGGTGCTGTCCCCAACGCCTTGGAGTGTCAGATTCTTGTTAATAACTACTTGCTCATCGTATGTCCCCGCCGCCACATTGATGGTGTCGCCATGTAAGGCGGCATCAATGGCTGCCTGGATGGTGGGATAGAACAGAGTGCTGTCATCTATCTGGGCAGGGTGAATGTAGGAAGACGGGCGCATAATGTCCACCGCATTGTAGTCATCGATGCAAGAGACACTGTCAACGGTTCGATTGACTCCGAATTCAGGCCTGACTACAGTCTTATTGCCAACCAACCAGTCGCTGAATATGTCCTGGGAGAAGCTAGCTGATACCGATGCACCGGTAGCGGTAGCCTCTACTGTAGCAATTCCAATCCACTTTTCGTATCCTGTGCCATTCCACATGTACCAGTCGTCGTCAGGGTCCACTGCCCCTGGCTGCCCACCTACCAGATTCCGAATTAAGCGTATCTTGGTTACGTCTGGGATTACCGAAAGGCTATCAGCCAGAGTGGTAGTGACGGTGAAATCGTTATTGGGGTCATCCCACACCGTCTGCACTGGCTCCGTGCTCATCATTATCATCTCGTAAGTGAAGCTCATAGCAGACTTGACTACTAAAGTCACACCTGGGGTGTTATACGGTATGCAGGGGAATCCGTCCTCTGGGTCTACGGTTCGCACCTTGCCATAGGCGGTATCGGTTTCAACCTTAGCACCGGGCTGGGCATAGATTTGAATCGATGGGTCATAGCTTTTTGCCGTAAGCCAAGTTTCTATCTCGGCGGCAGTAAAAGTGGCGCTGCCGTTGGCATCTGTGCTTTTTCCATCCATACTATAGCCACCCTTGCCACCACCATAGAACAGAAGCCTTGCCGTAGCACCCTCAATTGGGCTTCCTGCCTGGTCCTGGACGACTATGGTAACATCACCATCAGCCAGCTGTGCCTCCACCGGCAACGCCGTCACCAGTCCCAAGCTCAGCACTAGCACCAGAGCAAATAAGATACTAAAGATTTTCCTTTTCACCTTCTAACCCTCCTCCCTTCTTGAGAGTGTTTTTTTCTGACAGTCTCTTCTATTTTCTATTGGCACCACCCCCCTTTCTGTCAGTCTGGTTAATTCACCAGATGTTGAAAGAGCCAGGCAAAAAATAATGGCGGTTAGGTTACCTCTTCATCCCGTGCCTCACCACTTCCCCTTCTTGCGGAACCTGACCACCACTACATCTGCTTGTAAACAGATTCAGGAAGATGTGCCTCTTCATATTATGTTACCTTGGTTACCTTTACGGTCATTTACAGTCCGTTGACGGACAATTACCATAACACCATCGTATCGGTTTGTCAAGTGACTTATCTTAACTTTTCCTACCAACCTGGGACTTCTTTCCTAGGACTAATTAACTAGGCAAACTAGCCCATTTGGGTGATTGCGTGGTAAGGGATGGTAAGCTACAGTGGTAAAAGAGTAGTTAAAGGGCAGAAGGTGAGGGATATGGTAGGTCATACTGGAAAGGATACTATGCTAACCGCAAGCGATGTAGCTCATATGCTCAATGTGCATATCAATACCCTGAGGCGGTGGAGTGATAAGGGGATAATAAAGATGTACCGCATCGGCCCCAGGGGTGATAGAAGGTTTAGGCAGGAGGACATTGCTAGCTTCCTTAGGATGTCGGAAGTAAAGAGCAAATAGTTATTCTGTTGCGGGCAGTTATAATTTGCCGTCTCGCCAATGTCAATAGGTTAGCTTTTTTGAAACTTCACTCCTGTACTTCTTAATCCCGCTATTCTTTAAAGGAGCGGCAGAAGTTTTCCTGGTAGGCGACTTTGTCCGCTGTTGACAGATGATGGTGTGGCTTTGTAAAATGTGCCTATGAGCGCAAAAGATGGCCCTATAGTTACATTCTTAAAAGAAGTAATGCGTCGGAGGAAACGCTTGCCGAGTCAACTGGCGGCTGATTTAGGTGTTAGCCATGCTACCGTTCACCGCTGGCTTACCGGCAAGGATGTTCCCAATGTCCGGTCCTGCCGGAGACTGGCTGGATATACCGATGCGCCCGTGGAAAAGATTCTCTCCATTGTTGGTCACTTGCCTGGAATAGCTGAGGCGGAGCCTCCTGACTGGCCTGAGTTTCGTGAGTATGCTCACCAGAAGTATCCTGAGGAGCTCGATGAAGACCTGATTACTATGATTGAGGACCTCATTGAGCGGCGGAGGGGTAGGAGATATGATTGGAGAAAAGATACTTAGGTGGGAATCCGAGCTGTGGTCCTATATAAGTAGCGGCGATGGTACAAACTGCCCATTATATAGCAACTGCCCGCTGAGACAGAACGGTCAATGGTGCATTAGTGATAATAAAGAACTTCTCGACCAATTACTTGGTGGTGCCCAATTTGATGCCAGCCGGTATAATTTTGTAGAATTTGTGACTCCCGGTAGAATATTTGAGTTAGTGGAAAAGCTGGCACAGAGCCTTCTCAAGAAGAGAAGAATTCGTTGGCTACCAGTGCCAGCCGAGCTTGTTTCTCTGGCTGATGAGACGCATCCTGTAGAAGTCCGATTAGTGCCACTAAAGAGCTATCGTGGTGCTCTCTGGTATCTTGACGATACTTGGATAATACAACTTAATGCAGATGACTCACCAGCTAGAAAAAGATTTACTCTATTCCACGAGGCTTTCCACATCATAGTCCATTGTCATTGTACGAATGTCCCCGTTTTCAGGAAAAGTGGGCAGGAGAGAGGTGCTTTCAACGAGCTGTTGGCTGAGTACTTCGCCATCTGTATCCTGATGCCTGGAGAGTGGGTAATGAAGAAGTGGGCAGAGGTTAGGGATTTGGACAGGATGGTGGAAATCTTCGGTGTTATCAAGCCAGCAATGTGGATCAGACTTAAGATTCTGCATTTAATTTAGTATCCAGCAACCCAATTCTTCCGTGTCTCCTTTACCCTAGCATTATCATTTTTAGTGTTCCGGCGGGTATTTGTTAGCGTCTCACTTCAAACTTAGTCCTACGGAGGGGATAAACTATTCTTGGTAAACAAGCATCGTCCGCTATTACTTATACTATTGCGGGTATTGGGACAGTTGTGATAAGATATTCCCATAGGGACGTAAAATGTCCCTTAAGGGTCTAATACGGTGGGATTGTTGACTCTGTAGAAGTTGCGCCGGATGAAAGATAAAGTTGAGACAAAAGAGCCGCCTATAAGCGAACTGATGGCAATGCACCGACGAATTGCTGAGTTGGAAGCGTCAGAAACTCAGCATGAGCGGGTGGAGAAAGGGCTACGGCAAGCTCAGACCAAGTTAAAAAGACAGGTTGAGGAGCTAAATACGGAGCTTGCAAAAGCCAAAGAAAAATTGCGGATTGAGATAGCCGAGCGCGAACAGTTGGAAGAGCTTGCGAATCTATTAGTAGTAGCAGGGAGAACAAATATCGTAGCAGTTAGAACAAGTATTGATGCTATAAGTGTTTCCTCTCCTGTTAATGGTAAACTCCTATTCTGTAATGACGCCTTCCTGAAGCGATGGAAGATTAAGGGTGACTATCATAATTTGCACTATATTGATTGCTACAAGGTCGACCCGGAAAGCGATGTTCTCATGAAAGCTGTTCAAGCTACGATGGCAGGTGGCTGGTCTGGTGAGTTAATGGGTAAGGCGATGAACGGTCAAACGTTTCCCATCCATGTAAACATGGCTCCAGTAGCTGATAAAGAGGGCAGTGTTATCGGGCTACTTGGCACCTTCAAAGACCTCACCGAGAGCAAGCAGGCGGAGGAGGCACTGCAGGAGAGCGAGGAACGCTACCGTCTGCTCGCTGACAATGCGGCAGACGTCATTTGGACCGTGGATATGAACATGCTGCCCACCTACATCAGTCCTTCTATTACCCGACTGCTAGGCTACAGCGTTGAGGAGGCTATGGCCAAGACGATGGAAGAAGTCTATACCCCTACCTCATTTGAGGTTGCTATGAAGGCTCTTGCCGAAGAACTAGCCATAGAAAAGATGGAACAGAAGGACCTATTCAGGTCACGGATGCTGGAACTTGAGTTGAAACGTAACGATGGTTCCATAGTCCCGGTCGAGGTCAGATATAGTTTCCTGCGTGGGGCTGACGCACAGCCCGTCGAGATTTTAGCGGTAGCCCGTGACATCACCGAGCGCAAGCGGTCGGAGGAGGCACTCAAACTTGCCTACGTAGAACTTGACCAGATATTCGACGCCACGGCTGATGCGATACGCATGATTGATAAGGACTTCAGCATACTGCGAGTTAATGAGGCATTTGCGACTCTATTGGGGATAAGCAAGGATGAAGCGGTGGGCAAAAAGTGCTACGACGTTTTCCACAGTCCCCGATGTCATTCTCCCAACTGCGCGCTGACCCGGATTCTCAGCGGTGAAGAGCGTATTGAAATTGAAGATGAAAGAGAACGCAGCGATGGCACCAGATTCTCTTGTATTGTAACCGTGACCCCCTTTCGGCAACCCGATGGCAAAGTGATTGGTATTGTCTCAACTATCAGAGACATCACCAAACGCAAGTGAGCGGAGGACGCACTCAAGAAGAACTTTTAACTGAAATATATGCACTAATAGAATAAAGTTGAAAGCCCGAGATTGAACAATAAGCCAGATTGTGTGATGAAGTCAACAAAATACCATAATGTGCAAGGACTTCTGGTCAAGCAGGCAACAAAATTACTCCCATCAAAACGTATAGGGGCGAGAACCATTTCGGTTCCCGCCCCTATCGATCCGCACCTTACCTACTGCACCTACTCATCCGCGTCATCGAAGGTGATCAGGTCATACTCAAATAGGTACTCGGTCGGGTTCCAGCGCCAGCGGAAGACCTTGTTGTCGCAGTCCACGTCATCGGATAGCACCAGCCAGATCTTGGCACCATGCGGGTAATTGACATCATCCTTTGTTGGCAAATCGCCAGTGTCCACGGACCCTTGAATATGGACATTCCCACCGCCATTTGCTGTACCAGAGCCTAGGCAAATTATGTCAGGAGGTACTGTCCATGGGCCTAGCCCAGGGTCTTCATAGTATATCAGCATGTACGACCATCCCAGCTCCAGCCCGTGACCGTTGAACACGAAATCAAAGGTTGAGCCGGACAGGTTGTATCTCATCTTGCCCCAAGCACCGCCCTCTATGATCCCCCAAGTGCTGGGATTCTTTTCATAGAGATAGAGATGGCCCACATTGGTCTTGCCTGCAGGTCCGTTCTTTCCAGCAGCCATAACAGTTGGCCCTACCGTAAGGCTGATTAGCACAGCGCATGTTACTACCAGAAGAATTATCTTTTTCATATGTCACGTCCTTTCTTTCTAAGACTAGCTTATTGCCCGCCGACCTCCGGCACGCTTCAATCTAAACATATAATGCCTCCTCACTATAGCTTTGGCAATCCCAAAAAGGTCATAGTACTATTGACAAATGCAATTGAAAATGGGGGAAGAGCAAATACAGATGTTAACCGTTTCGTTGGCTACTGCATGTCAGATTGAAGCTTACGAAGCTGGGGACAGTATATTTACGCAAGGTGAACATAGTGCGAGGCTTTATGTAATTGTGGACCGTCAGGTGCTTTTGCGAAGGTCTGTCAATATAGGGGATCGGGCAGCAATGTGGCCACTTGGGATTTTAGGAAAGGGCAGAGCTATGGGGTGGTCAGCATTACTGTACGGACCTCACTATGTAACAGCATCAGCTATTTGTCAAAAGCCGACCCGCGTCATCTCCCTAGAGGGCACCAGCCTGCGCTCGGTGCTAGAGAAAGAGCCAGGCGTAGGTTTTAGTAATGGACCGACTTGCCTGCATACTGAGAGACAGACTTCGGACCGCATATAATACCATGGAGGCCCATCTCTAATTGGAAAGCAACTGCCTTAGCAGCCTCGACGTTTTGCGGTATCTCCTCGTGGACACGCTCAGTTAGCCTAAGGAGATTAGCCCCTGCTTTATAGCTATAACCACCGCTTCAGTGCGGGCATTAGCATTCAGTTTGCGCAAGATTGAAGTAACATGATTTTTAATGGTTTGCTGGCTAATGCCAAGTTTAGCCGCAATCTCCTTATTAAGGTAGCCCTGAGCTATATAATTGAGGATTTCTGTCTCTCTAGGGGTGAGCGGTGATATAAAGGCCTCGGCTTCGCTTCGCAAGGAGAGTTCTTGAAACTGGCGTAACACCTGTTCAGCTACCTTTGGTCGGGCAGTAAGGCTTTCATTTATCGGGTGCTCACCACGAGCTACACGCCTAACTGTATCCACTAACTGGTCAGCAGTAATGTCCTTGTTCAAACAAGCTGCAGCTTGGGCTTTGAGAGCCTGAAAGATTTGAGTATCGTCGGGATTTGAGATAAGCACGACTATGCCAATGTTAGGCGAGCGCTGCTTTATCTTACGAGCTAGTGTCAGACTATCATCAGAGGAGCTATCAATATCCACGAGGGCTACATCAGGCGGCAAAGCGTCGATGGCTGATAGCACTCCATCATTGACCTCGGTGGCACCTGAGATTTCAATGTCTTCCATAGAGGAGAGAGAATGCTCTATTCCTCGCCGAAATAGAAACTGCTGGCTAACTATAAAAACTTGTATTTTATTCGTATTCATGAGCCTTATTTAAGACCAGCCCGCAGTGGAGCCGACTTCAAGCAATTTCACCTCCTTTCATTCTCTACATTATTCCCACTTGTGGTAGTGACGGGGGTAGTTTTAACAGCGGAGAGGAAAACCTCAGCCAGCTTAGGGTCGAACTGCTTGCCGGCACCTCGCTTTATTTCCTCCAACGCTTCTTCATAGGATAAGGTTTTAGAGAAAGGTCGTTCAGAAGTCATAGCGGCAAAGGCATCAGCTATAGCCAGAATGCGGGCTTCTAATGGTATCTCCTCACCCTTCAGTCCTTCGGGATAGCCGCTCCCGTCATACCTCTCATGGTGGTGCAGAATTCCGGGTATACAATGAGCCAAGTGACGAACACGACCAACAATACTTGCCCCCAGCTGAGGATGAACTTTGATTTCCCTCCATTCTTCTGCAGTAAGCTTAGTCTGCTTATTGAGTGTTTCGTCACTGATGCCAATTTTGCCAATATCATGCAGTAAAGCACAAGTGCTCAGCTTATTTATTTCTAGCGGGTCCAAATTCAGAGCTTCCGCTATGACTATAGTATACTTACTCACTTTTTCTGAGTGACTGCGGGTGTAGTGGTCTCTGGCATCTACCGCCGCTGCCAGAGCATAAATAGTGCTCAAGGCTTCACTCTCTTTATTAACCTGCTGACCAGCTACGCTATCCTCTGGCAGTAGCATAGCTCCTGAGGCACGGTGGCTTCGATTACCACCGCTTCGTTTGGCATGGTAAAGCGCGGCGTCAGCAGCCGCGATAACCGCATTTGCTTCTATGCCATCAGCCGGCCAACTAGCCAAGCCAAGACTTGCGGTAACTGGTATATAGCCTGCTTTCCCTTCTGAGGCAACTCGTTTGCGAACTCGTTCAGCTACTTGGTAGGCAGCCTCAATGGTTGTCTGGGGTAAGAGGATGGCAAATTCGTCTCCACCATAGCGAAAAGTCTGGTCGGCACTTCTTATAGCCTGTTTCATAATACTGCCGATTTTTTTGAGGAGTTTATCACCAGTCAAATGTCCATAGTTGTCGTTATAGGCCTTAAAAAAGTCAAGGTCAAAAATAATTAACGAGAATACGCCACCATAACGAGAGTGTCGCCCAATCTCACTGGTAATTACTTCATCTAAAGAGCGGCGATTAAGCAGTCCGGTAAGCTCATCGTAGCGAGCTCGCTGCTCCACTTTGGCATAGAGGCGAGAATTCTCAATAGGCATAGCAATCTGAGACGCCAGCTGTTCCAGGAGATTTATATACCTCTGGCTGTAGGCATCCGGACGACAACTAGCTACGATTAGACTACCGATAACTTCACCCTTGGCTATTAACGGCAGGTAAGCAATTGAGCGTACCCCTTGTCCGACATGGTATTTCCCGGTGAAAAACCTGTTTTCCTGTAATAGGTCAGGCTCAATCATAGCCTTTTTATGGGCGGCTACCCATTCGGTAGCAGAGCCTTTGAGTGGCACTCGCTCCCCCACCTGCCAGGCTGAGCCTATCTCAGAGGATAAGGCTAGGAAACGACCCTCGTTCTCCTCAATAAGAATAATGGCCGCCCAGCTAACATTGACTACTTTCTTCAGCTCCTGTATGAAGCTATCGTATATTCCTTGAATGTCCAAACTGGAGGTTATAATGGCGCTGGAGCGATTGATTACAGACAACTCCTTTTCCCGTTCCCTAAGTTCCTCCCGAAGGTATTCCTTCTCCATACTTACCGCTACCCGGTTGGTAACTTCCTCCAGCAGGTTGAAATCTTGAAGCGTGTATCTACCGGATTGCTTTTTGTCCAGCACTAGCATACCTATTAACCTGCCACGACTTATCAAAGGCATAAATAGCTCTATCTCCCTTGACTTGATTGCCTCCTTTTCCTGCTCCCACAGACTGCTAAATTCAGGCAGAACAGCTAAATTCTCTCTAGTTAACGGCTTGCGTTCTCGCTTCAGGTACTCCACAATAGGATTGTGCCCTTTCAGTCTCAGACTGGACAAGGGGTTGTCTTCCCGGTCAGGTTCAACAAGCTGGGCAGTAAAATCTTCGCTGCCGACCTCAAGAAACAATAGCCCTGCCTTATTACAGCCAATGGCTTTGGTAACCCGCGCTAGCAGCTCCCCGCCTTGTTCCCCGAGGCTGAAAACGTGGTGTATCTTATTGGCAAAATCAGATAATTTCTGGCGGTAATCGTAGCTTTGTCCCTGAAAAGCTTTGCCCACGGTTACAAAGAGAAAACCGCGCAGTTTATAGACAAATATAGCGACTAAAACGGCGGCTATAGTAGCTGCGGACATAGTCGTCGGGTCAAGCTCAAAGTGGAAAATACTATGAAGGATAAAGAGTAAAAGCCAGTAGCTACTAGCCCCAATAATCCCCAGGCTTATCCACGTCAACCCTCGCCGCAAAACAAATCTGATGTCCACCAACTGGTGCCTAATAGTAGCATAACTGAGGATGAAGGCATTGACCAGGTTGCCAAAATGACTTACGGGAAATTCCCTCCCCCAGGGGAGAATGGCAGCGAAAACAAAGATAGTCAGAACGAAGATACCGAGCAGCAGAGAAACGATTTGATTATGTAGTACTGGGTTATCTAAAATCCTCAGCCTTCTCCAGAAAACATACACGTTCCTAGCGACCAAAGTGAGGAGGGGAATGGCTAAAAAGATGACTCCCCTTCCGTAATTGAGATAAAGCTTGTCACCGCTGGCAGTAACCCCTTCGGGCATAAAACCCAGTAGCACCAGAGCGATAATTGCCGCCAGTGAACCATAGGCAAAGGGTAACCAGCGCCCCTCGCCCGGGGCAAAGAAAGAAGAGGTAAAGCAGTGGAATTGCACTGCCATCCAGGTGAGTGTAATGAGAATGACTTGAAGCAAGAAGAAATTAAGTTGCGGGAAGAAATTGCTGCGTAAAAAGACATCAGTGAGGCTCCACGCCATGGCAGCGATTAGAAATAGGGTGAAGAGTTTATGCTTCCTCTGCCATGGACGACTGCTAATGGTAGTGACCAGTAGCGGGATATAAGCAATGGTGGCAATTAAAGGAAATAAAGCATAAATATTCATATATGAGGCAATTATCACCCCAAACATGAAAGCTGTCAAGCAAAACTAAAGTAAGTTGACTAAAGTAGGAGGACTAAAGTACTAGTGAGTGGCTGCAGCCTCGACTTCAGCCGCCACCTTAACCTCTGGCACCGCTTCCGGCTTGGCTAGCAGGAGCGAAAGCACTTTGTCTGACGGATTAATATGAGGTGGTTTCAGATGAGCTAAATCAGCCCCTTCAGCCTGTCTTTGAGATGTGTAATTAGCGAAAGCCCCACGAGGCAGCAATGTGGTCTCCACCCTGAAATTAATCATATCCGCAAAATCGTCACGAACCGGCGACATATAGTTATCGTTCTCTGATTTCATAATCTGCTCATGCACTGCTCTGGCTATATCTGCCTCGCTGGCTCGGTATTCATCTTCAAGTTCAATAAAGAGACGTAGCACCGGCTCCCCGGTTTTCTTGAAAGCTGTCCAATCCTCGTAAGCAATGCCGGTATTCTCTATTGCCTGCCAGATTACCTTTTCCGTCAGCCGGACGACACTGAAATCGAGAAGGTCATCAGCTCGTCTCTCAAAAACCATTTGCGGGATATCAATGCCCAGCTTCTCATTTCGCAGTGAGGTTATCCTGACCATATCACCAACCCTATATCTGACCAGAGCCCCGCCGTGAAAGTTGGTGGTAACTATCTCATAATTCTCTCCGGCTTTTACCTCGTCAAGTAAAACAGTCTTTGGTTGATAGCTGTGGTCTATCTGCCATTTGAAATGTTCCTTTTCCGGTATAAACTCCAGGAAGTTAAGATTGGGGATGAAGGTCATACTATCGTAGTCCCATGTCTGGGTAGCGATGATGCTACCTTCAGTGCTAACATATGCATCCAAAGGACACTTTCCCCAAAGTTCCTTTATTTTATCCTTGTAAACCCAGCTATCAAGGCCACTGCTTACGATTCCCTTTACTGGCCATAGGTCTTTAGGTAGCATGGGGCGCTTGGCTAATTTGCTCCTGACCAGTCCCTTAGTTAAACGAAACAGGGCTTTGGGCTGGGAGAGGAAGGGACGAATATCTACTTTGTCTGAGGACTGGCTGAACTTGTTGCCCACAGCCACCAAAACGAGAGACAAACCAAAGAAGTAATCAAGTCCCTGGGATAGAGCTTGTTTAAAACCGAGTTTTATTCTTTCCTCAAAAGGCAAGTTTTCGGCTTCATCTAAGGGAGGCAAATAATCTGATGGGGTTTGTTCCTGTAGCATAGTGGCTAGGGCACCTGATATATAGGGTCTGGGGGCTACTGTGTAGACAATCTTGGGACGCTCAGGAAAGGTAGAGGTATCACCCCACCCCTTACAACTAGAGAGCATGCCAATGCCGTACATTATTACACTCAATTCATGACAATATGCTGGGGTTATCGGCACCCATTTGCAGGGGTAATCACCAGACCTACCTGAGGAGTGTACCCACATAATAGGCTTGGCCGGCAATATGTCTTCCCTCTTCTCCAGAAGCTCGGGGCTATAATCGTCATAGGTAGTTAACGGCACCTGCTCCCTGAACTCGTCTACGGTCTCTGGTTTTGCCCCGCGCATCAGCTTCCTGCCTAACGCACACCGGTTTATTAATTCTATCTGTTCCAACAGTAGTCGTTTCTGAATAGTCATGAATTGCTCCAGGGTGAGGCTAATAAAGCCACAGCACATCTGCCATAGTTCTTCATCTCTGCCCTGGCGCAAAAGCTCAACGGCTTTTGGCATTTGCCACCTCCCAGAACCAACCTTGGTATGAAAATACTATGGCAGGCGTTGGTCAGCTTGGGAAGTGGTTATGTTCTAGAAGATAGTTCTATCAAATATGAAGGAGTTGGTGGTGGGGGGGGGTTAAGAGGGACTCAATTAGGCTTTCTTATCTTTGTTACCGGAACTACCCAGAGCTTGTAACTTCTGGCTCAGCTCGGCAAAGGTTTTATCTTTCGGTTGTTTGCCCAGTTCCAGCCCATAGCTGATAAAGAACTCAAGGAAATTACGTAGCAGCTCCTTCATTCCCTGAGCGAACTGGTAGAATTCTTCCTTGTCTACATAGTTTTGATTCCCCGTCTCTCCCTTTAACTGGCTATCAATAAGAAAGTTGAGGAACTCCGACCGGCTCATGTCGCCACGATTTTCGTCTATTTTTCCGGCTACGTCGGCATCAACTATTAACATCCTTTTCTCTGCCACGCTATACCCCTTCCGTCACTGGTAATCTAGAATACAGAATAACCTGAAGGCTCCGCTGCCCCCAGGTTACATCCTTAAACCACAACTCTTAAACCGTTAAAATCCGTCGTCATCATCCAGACCGAGCATTTCTACTATGCTGTTTATGGTATTAAGTAACTTTAAACCGCTATCGGTCACCTTATAGGTCACTGCCGGATTACCCACCTCCATCTTGTCAATAAAGCCCTCGCTCACTAGAAAACCAAGGTACTTCTGTATCTGGCTATAGCTCAAATTGGCACCATACATTATCCTGGTCTTGCCTGCGCCATTTTCGCCAACCTTTAGCATATCGGCAATTATCTCAATATTGGAACGCCGCTGATTTATCTTCATCCCTGACCTCACCCCCTACTTATTACCTAGTTAAATTGTACTACACCCACTAGGCAGTTTGTCAATAGTTAAGCCGGGGTGAAAAACGGCGCTACTGGAGGAATTAAAAAATCCTGGATACCAATCAAGAATATCATTTCCCCAGAATAGGGTAGCAATGGTTGTCAGCGATGGAAAAGGACCAACTGCCTTCTAAGTAGCGGGGCGTGGGTTCGAATCCCTCCAGGGATGCCAGTTTAGCTACAATTTGAGCCCTTGACCAAGTCATTAGTAACAAAAAGGGCAGCTGCTTCTCCCCAAAATGCATGCAATGTAGCACAACGTTGTATACCACTAGCGAGTTGCGAAGATGCTGCCCTAGGATTCGTGCCTTACTCTTTTGAGTCTGTTCTCCCAGAAGTATGCTAACTGTCCTTTCTGCTGGTCGCCATGGTTGAAGCTGAAGGGGACAAACCGTCCGATTTTTGTATGCTCATGGCAGCGCAGAATCGGTGAAAGCAAATTACTCCCCGAGCCGGGGGAATTCGAACTTCTTTTGATGTGTGAGGTGTTACTGTGAGGATAAACTAAAAAATCTGAACGCACTAATCCCTATAAGACCCGAGCCATACCTCATCTGTCTGTGGTTCAATAAAGTAGATATCGTTACCTATGCAGGTGCTATTTATCATGTGCTGCTCTCCCTCTTTAACGATTATCTCCGTCGACATAAGGTATCCCTCGGCTAGAGCACTCCTTTGTAAATGTCAAATGGGAAGGAGAACCACAAAGGCTGGTGCTTGGCAGAGGTTCAAGTTGGAGCGAGCTCAGTTCTTGTCCGCCATTTTTCTGCCTCAAGGCAGCAATAGCCCACAATAACTCTGGTAACTTCTCCTCCAGCCTCAATCGACGTGCGCACTCATCACACAAACTATGGAAAACCCCCTCTTGCCGATTGTCGTCTTTCTCATCCATATACTTAGCACAGAAATAACACACTCTTTTCATCTGTGTTTCCTCTCCATCTACACCCCTTCTCCACAACCTCAATCCCTATAGCAGTAAAACCAGACTTCATCTGTTTGTGGTTCAATAAAGTAGATATCGTTACCTATACAGGTGCTATTTATCATGTGCTGCTCTCCCTCTTTAACGATTATCTCCGTCGACATAAGGTATCCCTCGACTAGAGCATTCTTTTGTAAGCGGTAAGCAAAGTCATCGCAGTCATACTTTGAGTGTGGATTGGATAAATCCATCTTGACTGTGAAATAGAGAGTGGTATCGGTCTCATTTTGCTCCAGCCAGTCCACGAGTTCTTGAAGGGAAACAAACTCTCTCAATTCTATAGGCTTCTCAACGAGCTTCTCAACAATAATCTCCTTTTGAACTACGAATGGCTCGTGCTCAATGCTATCAATATATCCAGTGCGGTAACTATTATAATAGCCATCATTAGGAGCCACAGCGGCTGCCTCAACATAGGAGGTCTCAGGCTGGGGATGACTAGCCGTGATGTGGCTACCTGGCTGGTTATCCCCCATGACATTGGCTACACCAGAACCAAGCAGACAAAATAAGATAACTATGAACCAAGATGTCCTCACAGCAATAATCTACACCGGGCAGCCCGGTTTTGAAATCACCCATTGGTCACCTTTAGAGGTAGTAAATTAGTCCTAGCTTATTGATGATAACAAGGCAACAATCAGCCATTTTGTGCCATTGAAGTGCCGCGCCGAAAGTTCAACGCAGATTTCTGTTCATGACTACTGAATGGTGTTATTATCACTAGTAATGCACAGGAGGTCATAACATCAAGAAGCCGCCAGTTAAATCGGAGATGAGCCAGGTTGCTGCCGGCTCAGCCCCTCGCCCGGTCTGGACTTCGCAGCGTACCTACATACTGGCCTCAGTCGCTGGAGTCGTTGGCCTTGGGAACCTCTGGCGGTTTCCGTATATGGCAGGAGAGAATGGCGGCGGCACGTTTGTCCTAGCGTATGCAATCTGCATATTGGCTATAGGTATCCCGCTATATGTTCTTGAGTCCAGTGCCGGCAAGCTCACCCAGCGAGGTCCGGTGGGACTGTTCCGACAGATTAACCCGCAGTGGGGACCGTGGGCGGGATGGTTTTTGGTTGTGATGACAATCGCCATCATGAGCTACTACCTTGTCGTTAGCGGCTGGACGAAGTGTTACAACCGGAGCTGGCAGAAAATGTTAGCAGCCGATCCCGACTCAGATACAGCCAGCGGTCGGATTCGAACCGACGACCGGCGGTTTACGAAACCGCTGCTCTACCCCTGAGCTACG
>CAZCLE010000016.1:0-22833 GCA_964499445.1 uncultured Dehalococcoidales bacterium | reverse complement strand
ACCGAGCCCGAACATCAGACGGCGCCATGGCATACCAGTGCCCGATATGGAGGTCACCCGAGGTATAGGGGAACATGGTTAGAGCATACCACTTGGGTCGGGGGTCATCCTCACTGACCTCATACAGCCTGTCCTCGGCCCATTTCTGCTGCCACTTATTCTCTATTTCCTGCGGATTATATCTTGCTACCATTTAGCCTTCCCATCTAAATAAAAGCCCTCCGCCCTAAAATGTCAACAGCGAAGAGCAACATTAGCATCTCTCATCGCCGATAATTGTAACAATAAAGTGTATGGTGTGCAACTGGCGCGGCTCCGGCTTATGACATATAACCAAAACCGAAACCCCCGCCATATTTTGTGCCTTTCGTCCAGTTTAGGCATAGGACTTTCTTCCTAGTCGCAAGGTACTAATGGGCTATTTACCCTCGCCAGAGACCGTGGGATACTATCAAGTATAATAAATCTAAACGGGCACAGGTCAGGTGCCTAAACATTAAAATCTTAAAAGGAAAGGAGGTAAAAAGGATGAAAAAGATGAAGAGGTTTATGAAGCACTTTCGCTATGGTGAGAAGGGCTTTACCCTGATTGAGCTGCTGGTGGTGGTCGCTATCCTTGGTGTCCTCGCCGCCGTAGCCGTCCCCAATGTCAGCAAGTTCATTGGCACCGGCAAAACTGAGGCAGCCAAGGTTGAGCTTCATAATGTCCAGTTGGCAGTAACAGCAGCAATAGCCGATCAAAATGGAACAGCACCAACGGCTGGAACCCTTGATGACGACAATGACGTAACCGTTGGCGACACAACTGTGGGCGCTTTTATCACCGGCTATGGAAGTGGTGGCAATGACGTGGTGCATGGTACATATAGCGTTGATCAATATGGGACAGTTACCCAAACTGCCTATCCATGATGATAGTAACCAAGGTGGTTAGGGCTCGCCAACAGTGTTAACTGACAGCTTGAAGTTCTGGCCAGAAGTTGAAGCAAAAAAAGGGAAAGCTTATCGGCGAAGTTATTTTACTTCAGCTATGCCGGTAAGCTTTTCTATTTCATCGGGGTCGTTGCAGAAGGCAAGCAGGTTTTCGTAGCTGATTATCCTCTGGCGATAAAGCTTGAACAGGCACTGGTCAAGTAGCTCCATTCCCAGTTGAGCGTGAGTGCGGATTACATTAGGGAGTTGATGAATCTTACCCTCACGGATAAGGTTCCTTACCGGCGGGTTAGCCAGCATAATCTCAACCGCAGCTACCCTCCCTGAGCCATCAGCCTTGGGGACAAGGGTTTGACATAGAACGCCAAGGAGTAAAGAGGCAAGCCGTGTCTGAGCCAGATGGCGCTCATGGGGTGGGAATAGGTCTATTATCCGCTCCATAGCCTGGGAGGCGCTCGGAGCGTGACCGGTAGTTAATATCAAATGCCCGGTTTCAGCTATGGTAAGAACTGCCGCTGCCGTTTCGGTATCTCTCATCTCACCAACCAGAATTACATCCGGGTCCTGCCTCAGTACATGCCTCAGTGCCTCGGCGAAGGATAAGGTATCACTGCCCAGCTCTCGCTGGGTTACAGCACACTTGAGGCTGGGATAGATATATTCTATAGGGTCTTCAATAGTAACTACATGGCGGCTTTCACTATCATTCAGATGCTGTATCATAGCTGCCAAGGTGGTAGTTTTGCCGCTGCCGGTAGGTCCGCTAATCACCACCAGCCCTCTGGGTCTGAGAATTAGCTCCTTACAGACCTGGGGTAATCCCAGCTCATCTATAGTCGGGATGGTTGGTGGCAACAAACGAATGGCAAGGCTGACAGCCCCGCGTTGCCGAGCCGCATTGCATCGGACTCGGCCAACATCGGGTAAGGTGATGCCGAAATCCAGCTCCAGACAGTTCTGAAAATCGGCTCTTTCCTCAGGTGTGGTTATCTGGGTGAATGCCTGGTCTATGTCATCAGGCGTTAGTTGTGCCGTATCTGCCACCGGCTCCAGAGAGCCATTAACGCGCAACATAGGTGGACTGAAGGCAACGAGGTGTAAATCAGAGGCAGCCTTGGCTTTTGCCAGATTAAGCAGCGAGAAAATATCCATTATTCCTACTCCCTAGCCCTAAGGGTCAAAGTAAAACTCATCCCGGTTTCGGTTTTCACTATAGTTGAAATAATAACCTGAGAAAACCTGCCGCTATCTCTTAAAGCCTCAGCATAGCCCAAAATTTGCGTCTCACTGGGAGACACACCGCTTACGGTCAATTCAGCACTGGCGTGAGTAATACTACTCAAATCCACACTGCTCGGCTTTTTACTTATTGTCTCTTTCAAATCACCATTAACTATCCCCTGGTACCTAGTAAAATCACGAAGCACCACGGTAAAGGCGTCGCGGGTTACCTCTAACTCGGCAACTTCCGTCTCCAGCCCGGCGATTGCTTCTTTTTGCAACTGCTGTTCCGCCTGCTTTTGTTCCAGGCGATTGTCGGCGGCATTTACCTGAGCCTGCAGTGATGCTTTATCAGCAGCAGCATTCTGGACAAGCATTACTGAGGGAACAAGCAAACCAACCGCCACTATGATGCTAAGGGGGACAAGAGCCTTGGTTAAAGAGATGGGTTTAGGTCGATAGACCTCAGGTAGAACATTTAGATTAACCAGTGAAAAGCTAGCCCTTTTACCTAGCGGTAGCTCCTTGAGAGCCAGACCAATGTTGACCATACACTGGGTTAGAGCTAAGCCTTCGGGACACTTGACAGGTGATGACAGTGGCAAAACAGAATAGTTTAGCTCATCAGCCAGGGACTGGCATGCCTGTGTCTCCTCCCCTAGCTCCCCCGAGGCAAATATAGGTAGACTAGGTTCAAGGGGCTTCTCCGGATGGCTGGAGTTATAGAATTTGATTGTCCGCTCAAGCTCCTCTCTTACTGATGGTAATTTATCTTGCAGAGATAGAGCTTCACTGGGAAGAGACAGGGTGCGGATGAGCTGAAGGACACCTTCTACCATAACTACAATGTCAACCTCAGTTGACCGGACGTCAACGATTATGGCTGTCGCCCTGTTTACCACCCTGGCTAAGGCTAACGGGGCTAAGTCTATAAGATAGGGCTTAACACCAGCCTCACGCAGGGTTTCAATTACGGTATCAACTGCGTTACGGGGTAAAGCGACTAAAAAGACCTGCGTTTCTTCTTCAGAGGCAGGGAGAATCTGCCATGACATATAGAGCTCTTCCAGGGGCACTGGCAGCACCCTTTTTGCCTCCCACCATACTCCTTCAGCTAGCATCTCTTCGGGCAACCGAGGCAAAGTAATCACCCGAAATAGGCAGTGCAACCCGCTCAAACCGACAATGACCTTCCTTCCCCCCACCCCCTGGGCTTTGAGAAGCTCCTTAATCTTAGCTGCCACTTTCGTCCCATCAACGACCACGCCATCCCTGACCAAACCCGGTTCCAGCGGCAGGGTCGCCCACTTTTTTAACTGCTCACCCTTAGCTACCAGCAGTTTGAGGCTGGTATCATCAATATATAAGGTAACAACCTTTCTAGCCACTAAAGCAGCAATCTTTTTAAACATGCTAGTCACCCTCATAGGTATGAATGCGCAGTTCGATACTAGCTATCGGCTTCTCAACTTCTGTTTCTTCCGATTCATCCACGCTAGCCGGGAATATTATTTCTACCGCACTATCCACGCTGGTGGGGAATTCCTCACTCAGCTCGACGATAAAATCGATTAGATTGGACACGTCTCCCTCAACCACCGCCGTGAGCGACAGAATGGATAAGCTAACCCCTTCCAGCTCCTCACTGGTCACACCCGGTGAGTCAATCCCAATTATTTCCACGTTATGAGTATCAGCAACATCAAATAAGGTATCGGTAACCTCAATGCTCAAAATGGACTGGCGAAGTTTAGTCTTGGCAGTGCCAAGCTCTAATTCAGTTCGAGTCAGCCGACTTTCCAGTACCTTCTGCTGAGCAGAAAGCTTCTCAGGTGAAAACCTGGTCAACGCCAGTTGAACCAAAGACAGCTCATCGGATAGTCGGCTTTGCTCCTGACCGTGCTGATAGTAAATCATAAACAGGCTAGCCATCAGAACGACAAAGATGCCGCCAGCCAGGAATATCCGAGCTTTTTTACCTAACTTCATCAGTTAACCAGTCCTATTATGGATTTATCTGCCAAGAGATGATGTATATCACTGCCTCTTCCTCTTCTTCTACCTCTTCCTTTAACACACAAGCCTCCACTTTAGCTATCTTTTCGCCGTGAGGAACCTTGGCTTCAGCTGTAATCGTATACATTTTGCCTGCAGTTTCGCCCACTTTCCCAATATCCTGGTCTTGGGCTTCTACACAGGTATAGTCACCGCTTTGCTCTCCTTCACCGGTGACATAGAAGGTCTGGGTTGCTGGGTACTCGTCTGTAACTTCGGCGTCAGGTGCACCAGGTAATTCCCAGCGAGGCATATAGGCACCAGCCTGGTCCTGCTCTTCAAAATATGGCTCATCATTAGAAAAAAGCTCACCTTCAAAAAAGGTAGCGGCTGAGCCTGGTTTATACTCATAGCCGACAGGAAGCCTGACCCCCACCTCTACCAAGAAGACGTTTCCCTTTGCCTCAGGAGTCCGGGTGACAGTAATCGTATATGGGTAAGCCTCCTCCCCTTCCTCCCACTCCCCCATCTCCCCGCCTACGTCCAGATAATCGTAGTGTGGGCCAGTTTCTTCTAGTTCACCATAATATATGGTATAAGGCTTCTCCTTCTTTCCGTCTATTTCGGGGTCTACTTCCACTTCCACTTCCAGCTGATTTACATTTTCCGGCAGTTTCTCCTTTTTCTTTTTCCCAGGCATTTCGATACCATGTACTATATGCCACAGGGCATACTCCACACCGGCATCAGCCGCGTAAAGCCCGTTTACCTTTTTCTCAAAAACCTGACCGGCATTGAGACTGGTGGAGGCATAACTGAGAGACGGGGCAATAAGCAGCCCGCCTATAAGCATCAGAACCAGGACTGCCGGCAGGACTTGCCCCTTCTCCCCTTTTATCACCTGGATTAATCGCCTTTTCATCCCGTTTAGCCTCTACATATTAACCCTGGGGGTAACTTCATATTCCCTGGTCTCGGTTGCTGTTCCTTTGCGGGCTTGTATCCTTAGTATCCATCTGCCATCTTGCGGCTCAAAGAAACTAGAATTTTCCGGGTCACCTGGGTTGTAATAAATATATTCAGCGACCAGGGTCGTCACCCCGTCTCCTATTGGTTCATCGTTAGCATTCTTAATCAAATACTGGCGCTTAAGTTTTCCAATCCCATCAGATAGGTCTTGGAAAGAATATGTAACCAGGTGATATTTTGAATCCTTTTTCTTCTTACCTTCATCCCACTCAGTCCAGTTGAGAACTAAAAATTCCGGGGTTTCCGGGACATCATCAGTAACCACGCTTTGCGCCATCTGGGCATCATTGCTAATCCAATAGCCAGCGTTCTGCACCTGGCGAATGGCGGTCATATGGTCGTTACTGCGCTTGGTGCTCGCCAGCACCTGAAACGTAGTCGTGGTGGCAGCAATAGCGATAAGAGCTATAATAGCCAAAACCACCAGAAGCTCAATAAGGGTAAAACCTTTCTGGTCTCTTTTAATCATCAGTATACCCTATCTTATACCCCTCTAATGTAAATACCGGCTTATCATGGTGCTCAACTGTTACCGTTATCTTCTGAATACCATCGTCAGGGTCATGACCATCTAGAAGCTTAGCAGCGACATTAACAATATAACCATTGTCCTCCGCCTCGTATAACCAGGGAGCGTCAACATAATCTAGGTTCTTGACATATTCCATCTGGCTTCGGGCCAGGCTCTCGGCAGTAGCCCGCTGGTCAGCGATGAAAGTAGCCTGGGCAGCGGTAGTCAAACCACTAAGAAAGGCAACCGCGATTAAACCCAGGATAGCCAGCGCCACCAGGGCTTCAATGAGGGTTACCCCGGTCTCATTGCCTTTCAACCTTTTAGCAACCCTGAAGAGTATCCCGGTATTGTTCCTTTGACTAATCAATGGTCTTCCTCCCCCTTGGAGCTAAATAAACCTTGGCTTTTAACCGGCACCAACTACAGCACTTGTCCATAGATAGAATACATAGCCGAAATCAAGGATAAAGCAATAAAACCAACTACCACACCTATAGCCAGGGTTATAGCTGGCTGAATAAGCCCGATAAGGGAACGCATCTTATCTTTAGCCTCAGTCTCAAAGTTTTCAGCTACCGCCGTCAGGGTGGTATCAAGGTTGCCGGTTTCCTCACCGACTCCAACCATCTGCACCATCAATGGCAAAAAAAGCTTGCTCTTAGCCATTGGGCGGGATAAACCTTCGCCTTTAATCATGTCCTGCCGAACATCAGTCAGAACCCCTTTCACCACTTCGTTCTCACAACTGTCAATAACCAGGGACATAATCTCAGGTAAGGGTAAACCAGCCCGAAATAACATTGACATGCTTCGGCAGCAGTGGGCAAGCTCGTCAAGATGGCGAACCCGTCCCAGTAATGGTAACCTGAGGGCTAGTCCGTCCCATCGAAGCCTTCCCTCTGGTGTCTTGGTATAGGCGAAGACCAGCAGAGCGATAATAAGTACTGCCACGACAAGATAAAGCCCATAGTCGGCAAGCCAGCCAACGGCGGAGAGGAGTATCCTAGTCATAAGCGGTAACTCAACCCCAAGTAAGCTGTATAGATCGGTAAAAGCCGGTAACACAAAGGCGACTATCACACCTATCACTACAACCGCCACAATACTAACAATCACTGGATATTTCAAGGCGTTCTTTACCTCTTTGCCAGATGTGGCTTCTCTCTCCATATAATCAGCCATCTGCCTCAGCACGGTCTCAAGACTTCCGGTTTGCTCACCTACGCTCAGTGACCGACAGCAAATTGGAGGGAAGCTTGCGGGGTGCTTACCTAGAGCTACCGACAGCTGACTACCACGGCGAAGGTCAGAGACTACCTCATCTAGCACCCTTTTTAGATTGCGGCTGGATGTCTGTGTCCCCAACAGTTCCAGAGCGGTAACGATGTTGATTCCGGACTCAAGAAGCAAAGCCAGCTGGCGGAAAAACATGATTATCGCTTCTGGCTTTACCCGGAAAAGGAAGGGGAACGTCTCCTTCCAGTTAGGCATAAAATGACTTACTGGTTTCAGGCTGAGAACGTGATAGCCACTACGAGCCAGCGTCTGCTCCGCTGTTTCCTCGCTCGGCGCAGATACAACGCCTTTCACTATCTTTCTAGCTTCGGTATAGCCCAGGTAATTGAAATCCATACCCCTAGCCTATAGAGAATACATTACGCAGCAACTCATCGGGGGTGGTGATACCTGCCTTCACCTTGAGCATGCCATCGTGCCACATTGATACCATGCCTTCTGTCTGCGCCTGAGACAATATTTGCGCTGAGCTGGCTCCAGTGAGCAGCAGCCTCCTTATTTCCTCACTCACAGCCAGGATTTCAAAAACAGCGGTGCGCCCCAGGTAACCGGTATTGGCACATGAATTGCAGCCGCTACCACAAAGGAACTCGGTGCGTTCCTCACCCAGCTCCTCATAGTAGGCAAGCTGCCCTTCAGTCGAGGCAGGGGTAGGTTGACGGCAGTAAGGACAAACCTTGCGCACCATCCGCTGGGCAACGACACAGACAAGGGCCGATGAAACAAGGAATGGTCCCACCCCCAGGTCAAGCAACCGGTAAAGAGCGCCCACCGTATCATTGGCATGAACTGAGGAAAGTACCAGATGCCCGGTGAGAGCTGCCTGAATGGCTATCTCAGCTGTCTCCGAGTCGCGTATTTCCCCCACCAGTATAACATCAGGGTCGTGCCGCATTATGGCGCGCAGACCAGTGGCAAAGGTCAAGCCAGCACGAGGATTGACCTGAATCTGGCTAATATCTTTAAAACGATACTCCACCGGGTCTTCCACCGTGATAATTTTGCGCCCTTTAGAATCAAGACGGTTGACTGAGGCATAAAGAGTGGTGGTTTTACCAGAGCCGGTGGGACCGCTAAGTAAAATCATACCAAAGGGAGATTTCAGTATATGCTCATATTGATGAAGACTGTCGGGCAAAAATCCAAGCTCAGTGAGGGTGAGAGCAGCAAATGATTTATCTAAGATACGGAGCGCCCCCATTTCACCATACGTCGTGTAAATAGTGGCTACCCTGATATCTATCTGTCGGTCTCTTACCTTAACTGAAAACTGGCCATCCTGAGGCCGATGGTCAGCAATATTCATATTAGCCAGAATTTTCAACCTGGAGATGAGAGGAGCGTGAGCACTCAGGGGTAGAGACATCGTGTCATGTAGCACACCATCAATGCGGTAGCGCACTCGCAGCTTATCTTCCTCTGGCTCTATGTGGATATCAGAGGCTCGGTTCTTAACCGCCTCATTAATGAGAAGGTCCAGAGCACGAACCACAGGTGCTCCAGCGACAGCTTCAACTGAAATCTTCTCCTCGGTCGCTGGTGAAGGAGCAACATGGTCGAGTTGCGCCTCAATCTCACCATAGGCCTTATAATTGCGGTCAATGGCGTCCCGAATCTCGTCAGCAGGAGCTACCGCTGGCTCAATTCTCATTCGGGCCCGGGCTGCCAGCGCCTCGAGTACCAGGACATCATCCGCCTCCGCCATAGCTACCTGTAAAGTATTATTAGCGATAGCCAGAGGTATCACGTTATATTTCCTACTCATTGACTCAGGAATCAGCCGTAATGCCTCAGGCTGAATCTGATAGGTGCTGAGATTGACGCAGGGTATATTCAGTTGCAGCCCGATTACCATAGCCAATTCCTGGGCGGTGATAATCTGTCGTTCCACCAGCAACTGACCCAGTTTTGTACCTTCGCTGTTCTGGTCTATCTCTTCTAGTTGTTCAGCCGTGACCAGACCAGATTCAATTAGTACCTCGCGGATACTTCCCCCCGACTCTGACCAAGTGTCCATATCCTTAACTCACTCCGCTCCTCATATAGTATCCTATAGTTTCTAGCCGTGGCAAATAGTCCATTAGTACCCTATGCCTAGGAAAAAAGTCCTATTACATGCCCCGGCTTAATTCTAACTGTGGGGCTTTACTCAGGTTGAGGAGATAGGTGGCGACTAATTGACAGGGCTCAAGATTAGTCATCGGTCTTTCTTTAATCTTCATTATACGCTCAGAGGTGCAGACTGCCCTTATCGTTTGTAGTAGACTCTGATGGTTCTCTACCCCGGGAGGAAATCCAACCATTGTGCATAGCCAGCACTACAGCCTGAGTTCGGTCATTGACATCTAGTTTGCGCAGGATAGAGCTCAGGTGATTCTTAACCGTCTGCTCACTGATGCCAAGTTTACTCGCAACCTGCTTGTTAATATAGCCACGAGCTATGTGGTCGAGGATTTCTGTCTCTCTCGGGGTAAGAAGTGATGGTACAAGGGCTTCGGCTTTCCTTCCCGAGGAGAACTCTTGAAGCTGGCGTAATTCTTCACCGAAGAAACGCTTGAATAGTTTCCTCCCCCGTCTCCACCCTAGGAACCAGACCATGGCTAATCCAACGACGGCAATTGATGCCACAACCTCGATTGCGATTCCCTCAAGTTCTAAGATTACGACAGCACCTAAGATGGCATACGCCAATATTGCAACGCTGAGGTCCCACCTTGCCGTTCTGACCTTCTCTCCTGCTCTCGCGGCAGCCAGTCGCTCCATTTCCCCGAGGCTTAGTTTAGGAGCTTCCGCTCCGTTGGACATTCCCCCCTCCTTTCGCTCATAAACTATCAAAGGTTACCGGCTAGTGCTTCCCTTGATTTGCTCCCTCTTAATCTTTTCCTTAATAGATTCCTCTAGTTTCTCTCCAGGTTTCTTCCTGGCTCTCTTCCATGCTAATTAAAATAATATAAGCATTCATTGCCCTATGTCAAGCTGATGACTTTTATTTTACCGGAGATAATAGGCGAGGCGTCTTTAAAAGGCTGGAAATGACGCTGCGGAAAGACCTAAAACAATCCCAGATACCAATTAAGAATGTCACTTCCCCATAGTAAGGTGACCATGGTTGCCAGCGATAGAAAAGGACCAAACGGGATAGACTCTTTCCGTTTCTTTATTTTAAGCAGGAGAAGAAGCCCGGCCACCAACCCACCGAGAATTACTCCCATAAGCAAGGCGACAAATACCAGAGGGAAGCCGGTAACCAGACCTATTAGGGCTGCCATTTTAACATCTCCCCACCCCATCCCCCTCGGGCTGATAAGAGCCGGTATTAGGAGAAAAGTAAAACCTATAACCCCACCGATAATGCCATTGACACTTTCGGGCCAAGGTGGTGAGACGCTAATGCCTGGCGTTAATAGGAAGACACTAATAATCAAAGCTACTACTGCTGCGGGATAGATTATTTTGTTCAGGATAAGCTTGTGTTCCAGGTCGATGATACCAATCACAATAAATATGCAGCCGTAAAAGGCAGTAACGGCAAACTCAGCGCCCAAACCATAGTGCCAGTAAGTAAAGGCAAACAGGAGTCCACTACCAACCTCTACCCAGAATACACGACGAGGGATAGGTGCCTGGCAGTAGCGGCAATGACCGCGTAGCCACAAGTAGCTAACCAGCGGTATAAGGTCTTTTGGCGACAGATGGTGCTGGCAGGCATCACAGTAAGATGCTGGATAGACCAGCGACTTTCCCGCCGGCAAGCGGTCAATGCAGACATTCAGGAAACTGCCAATAGCAGCGCCGAGGAAGGCAAAGACAACTGTTAATGTGATGTCCATTTCGCTACATTTTGAACGTTTTTCTGCAGCCAGTCAATAGGGGGGAGCCAGACGAAGGTCACTGGGAAAAACTCTCCCTAGCCAGCGCAAATCTCGCGGAAGTCGGCGGAGAGTTCTAGGCTTCGTCCACTATGGTGGAGCTGAGGGGACTCGAACCCCTGACCTTTTGACTGCCAGTCAAACGTTCTCCCAACTGAACTACAGCCCCATCAATACACCGTTCTAATCTAGCAAAAAATGAGCAGGAAGGCAAGTCTAGACGCGGATAATTGCCTACCAGCCACAGGATAGGTTATAATATTAGCCAAAATTAGACGGAGATATATTTATGAAACTTACAAGCCTATCCCGAATAGCTGTTAGCATCGTTATCGGAGCTGTCCTCCTTTCCGCGTCATGTGCTGGTGAAGCCCCGGAGCCAGCACCAAAGCCCAAAACTTACTCAGCACCACCGCCGATGACAATTGATACCAGCAAGCAGTACAAGGCTACCATTGAAACCGAAAAGGGGAATTTAGTGCTGGAGCTATTCGCCAGTGATGTTCCCACAACCGTCAACAATTTTGTGTTTCTCGCCGGCGAAGGTTTTTATAACGGCACCACATTCCATCGGGTAATACCAGGCTTTATGGCTCAAGGAGGAGACCCTACTGGAACCGGAACCGGCAATCCTGGCTACTTCTTTCCTGATGAATTCACCGAGCACAAACATGTAGCTGGTACTTTGTCAATGGCTAACTCCGGTTCCAACACCAATGGCTGCCAGTTCTTTATTACCTATGCACCCCAATCCCACCTTGATGGCAAACACTCGGTATTTGGTCAGCTAATAGAGGGGATGGACATCCTGGAAAAACTTGAGAATGGTAGCGTCATAAAGCGGATAGTTATCGAGGAAAAGTAAACGCTCCGGGCTAAATGGGTACGCCCAACGTTCTAAGAATAGCTCCCAGGCCCCAGTAACCAGCCGCAGCGACGCTTATTCCCTTAATCGTCTTACCCGCCCAACAAATCAGAAAATACCTCCGTATACCGAATCGGAGTGCCCCGGCAGCTATAGCCGCCGGATAGAAGAATGGATTGAGTACTGCCGAAAGGACAAATAGAACCAGTGAGCCCCTCCGCTCCATCCAATGCATCAGCCGTAAATAGACCGCCTGAATTTTACCGTAATTTATGCCAGTTATAGCCGTCCCACCACCATAACCGGTCATATAGATGCTCAAACCGCCTATGGTTTCACCGAGACCGGCAGCAGCGCCAATAAACACCGGACCGAGATAAGGAGCAAACGCTGGTTTGGCAACCGTGCCCAAGGCAAACACTACCGGTGTCATTGGTATCGGAGCCAGGATGGTAGCGCCACCAAAAACACTAATAATAAAGGCTCCCAAATAGCCATACTGCTGAAACTCCCGGACATTCTCCCAATAAAAGACAACTGCTACTGCTATCCCTATGGTCAGGACTAGACCCAGGATACCAAGGTGGTATTCCCACCTCCCCAGACCTCTCTTCAGTTTAGTCCACTTACCGGTAATGTCCGCCCTCCAAGTAGAAAAAAAACAAGCTCCAGAGATTTATGATTGACCTGAGCACTCATGCGGCGGCTTTCGCAGCCTCCCTTGCCGTAAAGGTTAAGGCATTGTCGACCAGGTCAACTATAATGGTTTCACCCTGATTAAACTCTCCTCGCAATATCTTGGTTGACACCGGATTTTCCACGTAACGCTCTATAGCCCGCCGCAGCGGTCGTGCCCCGTACAGAGGGTCATAGCCTTCCTTAGCTAGCCATACTTTCGCCTTCTTCGTCAACTCCAGCCCCAGCTTGCGTTCCGCCAGACGTTTCTGTAAATCCTTTACCATCAAATCGACAATGCTTCTGAGTTGTTCCTCAGTTAGCTCGTGGAAGACGATAATCTCGTCCAACCGATTAAGAAATTCGGGACGGAAGACCTTCTTCATCTCACCCAGCACCTTTTCCTTCATACTCTCATAGCCCTGCTGCTGAGCTTTGGTCTCGTCCTTTCGGGCGGCAAAACCAATATTCTCCTCGCGCCGGATAAGTTCAACGCCAACATTACTGGTCATAATAACCACCGTATTCTTAAAATCTACCGTCCGCCCGTGACCATCGGTTAACCGCCCGTCATCAAGAAGCTGCAGCAGGCTATTAAATACCTCTGGGTGCGCCTTCTCAATCTCGTCCAGCAGGATTACCCGGTAGGGACGCCGACGCACTGCCTCGGTAAGTTGTCCCCCCTCCTCATACCCAACGTAGCCCGGTGGCGCCCCAATCAGGCGCGATACCGTGTGCTTCTCCTGATACTCTGACATATCCAGGCGCACCATGGCATTCTCATCATCAAACAAGAACTGCGCCAGGGTGCGAGCCAGCTCGGTCTTACCAACACCAGTGGGACCCAGGAAGATAAAGCTGCCAATAGGTCGCCCCGGGTCTTTGAGCCCGGTTCGACTCCTCCTGACAGCTTCACAAATCGCGGTAACCGCCTCTTCCTGATTTATCAGCCGCTCGTGAATCCGCTCCTCCATATGAAGCAGCTTCTCGGCTTCCCCTTCCAGCATCTGCGATACCGGAATACCGGTCCACTTAGAGATTAGCTGGGCAATATCCTCCTCATCCACCACCTCATCAATCTTCTCCTGCTTGAGCCAACTGCTCTTAGCCTGGCTATACTCCTCTTCCAAACGCAATCTCTCCGCCTTAAGCTGAGCCGCATGCTCATAATCCTGACGCTGCGAGACAGCCTCCTCTTCGTTAGTTAATTTCTTGATTTGCTGCTCCAGCGATTTAACCTCAGGCGGCGCACTCTGGGTATCAATGCGCAACTTGCTAGCCGCCTCATCAATCAGGTCAATAGCCTTATCAGGCAAATACCTATCAGAAATATAGCGCTGGCTTAACCGCGCCGCTGCCTCCAGAGCCTCATCACTGATTTTAATCTTATGGTGCGCCTCATACCTGGGGCGCAGCCCCTTCAGCATCTCAATAGTCGCCTCAATACCGGGTTCACCGATGAATACCGGCTGAAGGCGCCGCTCCAGAGCCTTATCCTTCTCCACAAATTTACGGTATTCATCCAGAGTAGTGGCGCCTACACACTGCAGTTCACCATGAGCCAGGGCTGGTTTAAGCATATTGCTGGCATCAATGGCTCCCTCAGCCGCTCCCGCCCCAACTACGGTATGAATCTCGTCAATGAACAATATGACTTCACCCTGAGACTGGCGAACCTCATCCATTACCGCCTTAAGCCGCTCCTCAAACTCACCACGGAACTTGCTTCCTGCCACCAGCGCTCCCATATCCAGAGCTACTACCTTGCGTCCCTTAAGCGAATCGGGGACATCGTCATCGGCAATCTTCTGCGCCAGTCCCTCAGCAATAGCCGTTTTGCCCACGCCGGCATCACCAACAATCACCGGATTATTCTTGGTACGACGGGTAAGTATTTGCATCACCCGTTTAATCTCGTCATCACGACCGATAACCGGGTCAAGCTTACCCTGACGGGCAAACTCGGTCAGGTCTCGTCCATACTTAGCCAACGAGCGATATTTACTCTCCGCCCTGGCATCGTCAACTCGATGTCCGCCCCGAATCTTCTGTAGAGCCTGAAGTACCTTCTCCCGTTCAATGCCAAAGTGCTTGAGAATTCTGGCAGCCTCACCCTTTTCTTCTTCAACTATAGCAATCAACAGGTGTTCGGTGCTGATGAACTCGTCCTTAAAGTCTTCCGCTCTCTCACTAGCTGTCTTTATTAGTTGGGCAATACGCGGGGTAGCATAAATCTGTGCCGTCTCATAAGCAACCTTCGGCGACTTCTCCATGGCAGCTTCCACCTGCCCCCTTACCGCCTCAACATCAACCCCGAGCTCCCTTAATATATCACCAACTAACCCTTTCTCCTGCTGGAGTAGTGCCAGCAAGATATGCTCCACATCCCATTGGCTATGGTGAAATTGCATTGCCATTTGCTGAGACATATCTATCGCTTCACGGGCTCGCTCAGTAAGTCTATCCTGTTCCATGAATTACTCACCTCCTCCCTTCCCTTCAGCCTCCGACTCCAGCTCCTCTATATGGCACTGTAACTCGGTTATACGCTTTATCATCCGTAAAATAACCTCTATCCCCGCCAGGTTAACCCCCAAATCATCCATCAAGGTCTTCACCCGGCGAAGCTGAGTTACATCTCTCTCCGAATATAACCGAATATTACCCTGAGAACGATACGGCCTTATTATGCCAATCTTCTCATAATAGCGCAAGGTGTAAGTTTGTACTCCCACTATCCTGGCGGCGACACTTATCACGTAACGGGGTTCACCATCTTGATCCACAATCTCATCCATAATTACCTCATAACCTCAATTATTCGGTCGTACCTGTTTAAGCTGCTCAAATAACTTCTTCTCCTCTGCCGACAGCTTGGCCGGTAGTACCACATTCACCTTAGCCAACAGGTCGCCACGGGAGGAATTGCCCAGATGAGGCATCCCCTGCCCTGCCAAACGAAAGGCACGCCCGTTTTGAGTCTCAGGCGGAATCTTTAGCGCCAGCTTGCCCTCAAGGGTAGGCACTTGAACCTCACCCCCCAGCACCGCCACCGTCAGCGGAACCGCCACCTCAACATATAAATCATCGCCTCGGCGTTCAAACAACCGGTGGGGCTTAACCGATACCACCAGATAAAGGTCACCCCTAGTCCCCCCGTAGCCCTGCCCACCCTTGCCAGCGATGCGCACCCGAGAGGCATCCTTAACCCCGGGCGGAATCTTGACCTCAAGTCGCTTTACCCGAGATACCACCCCCAACCCCCGACATGCCGAGCAGAGCATGTTTTGTATCCGACCCGTGCCCCGGCAGCCAGAACAGGGCTCCTCAACCCCGAGGCTCAGGAGACGAGCCGTCCCGTGATAGGCCTCTTCCAGAGTTACCTCCACCGGATGCTCTATATCCCGACCTCGTCTGGGCTGGGCTTGACGGCGGAATGTCTCGGTACCAATCCCCCCGAACAGTTCATCAAACAGACTACCTAGGTCACCCTCACCAAAGTGGAACCTGGTAGCGCCACCAGCCTGGCTAAAATCCCGGAATGGTGTCTGCTGACCCCCCGCCCGGGCAAACTGGTCTGCGTACTGCCACTGGTCACCATATTGGTCATACTTCTGGCGCTTATCCTTGTCCGACAGGACCTCGTAAGCCTCATTTATCTCCTTAAACTTAGCCTCGGCTGACTTATCACCAGGATTAACATCAGGGTGATGCTTGCGAGCCAGCCGGCGGTAAGCCTGCTTTATCTCCCGCTGGCTAGCATTTTTATTGACTCCTAATATGCTGTAATAATCCTTACCTGCCATTTCTCACCCCAATTACCACACCAACAATTATAAGCCTTTTTAATAATCATGTCAATACTTATTCAACTTTCTTAATAAATTATTATTAACTCTCTTGGTGTATTGTATTAAATACCCCTATTGGCTCCAGGGCTGAGAGAACCGAGACGGAGATTAAGGGGCGGGGTGACAGAGACTTGACAACTACTATCTGCCTCTTTATAATGAAAGCAAACCTGTTTGTCCCCTTCCACCAATAGACCTAACGCAAGTTTTTTAGCTGGATTCCTAGTTGTTCTCAGGAAAACTAAAGATTTTTCTGGGTGTTTTGTAGTTTAGTTTCCCAAATGTCTAAATATATCTTTGTTACTGGTGGTGTTGTTAGTTCAGTCGGCAAAGGCATTACTGTCGCCTCTATCGGCACCATTCTGAAGAGCCGCCAAATCACGGTATCGGTGCAGAAGCTAGACCCCTATCTCAATGTTGACCCGGGAACAATGTCACCCTATCAGCATGGCGAAGTATTTGTCACCCAGGATGGCGCTGAGACCGACCTTGACTTAGGTAACTATGAGCGTTTCATTGGTGTCAATCTTACTGCCGAGTCCAATGTTACCTCAGGTCAAATCTACAGTGCAGTTCTGGCCAAGGAGAGACGGGGTGACTTTCTAGGTGGCACCATCCAGGTGGTGCCCCATGTTACCACCGAGATAAAGGAGCGGTTTAAACAATTAGCCCGGAAATCCCAGGCTGAGGTGATTATTATAGAAGTAGGCGGCACCGTGGGCGACATTGAGGGACAGCCCTTCCTTGAAGCCATCAGACAAATGCGAAATGATGCCGGGCGGGACAATGTGCTCTATATCCATATCACCCTCCTCCCCTATCTCACCACTACCCAGGAGCTAAAGACCAAGCCCACCCAGCACAGCGTTAACGAACTGCGCCGCATCGGTATCCAGCCCGATATCATCATATGTCGCAGTGACTACCCTATCCCGGAAGGGATAAGGGATAAAATATCCCTCTTCTGCGATGTGGAGCGGCAAGCGGTTATTCCTCTACCTACCGTACCCACCATCTATGAGATACCATTGCTGCTGGAGGAGTCAGGGCTGGGGGAGCTAATTGTGGACAAGCTAGGTCTCAAGGCAAACCAACCCGACCTGGGGCAGTGGCAGGAGCTGGCCACATCTCTCAAAACACCCCATGAGCCGGTTAATATCGCCCTGGTGGGCAAATATGTGGAATTACAGGATGCCTACTTCTCAGTTCGTGAGGCACTATGCCACGCCGCCCTATATCATGATAGGGACATTAATCTGCTCTGGGTTCACTCTGAAGATTTAGAACAGGACGGTAGTGACGCCCTATTGCGCTCAGCGCAGGGTATTATCGTCCCCGGCGGCTTTGGCGTCAGGGGGATAGAAGGTATGGTAAAGGCAGCCAGCTATGCCCGAATTAATGAAATCCCTTATCTAGGACTGTGCATGGGGATGCAGGTTATGGTAATTGAGTTTGCCCGCTATGCCCTGGGCTCAACCGAGCCCAACTCCACCGAATTTGATGCCTCCACCCATTACCCGGTTATTGACCTCCTCCCCGAACAGAAGACAATAGAAAACAAAGGCGGCACCATGCGCCTGGGTAACTACCCCTGTCAACTGGTTAAAGGCTCCCATGCTGCTGCTGCCTATGGTCAGGAGCTGGTTAACGAACGACATAGGCACCGCTTTGAGTTTAATAACCAATTCCGCACTCAATTACAAGAGGCGGGACTGGTTTATAGCGGACTATCACCTGACGGCCGGTTAGTAGAAATCTGCGAGCTAGCCAATCATCCATGGATGGTAAGTTGCCAGTTCCACCCTGAATTTGGCTCTCACCCCGGTCACCCCCATCCTTTGTTCCGCGATTTTATCGGCGTCGCCAAGGATTTACTACGCGAAGGGGCTCAACCCTCACTACCCCTTTCGCCCTAGTTTATGATAAAATGCAAAAAATAGAGAGAGATTAAGTGCGCATCTTCCTAGATACAGCCAATATTGACCAAATCAGGCAAGGCGCCAAGCTGGGCGTCGTCAGCGGGGTTACCACCAATCCCAGCCTGGTGTCTAATGAGGGTCTAGCCGATTATAAGGCTGTGGTCAGAGAAATCTGCGCTATCGTTCCCGGACCGGTTTCGGCTGAGGTAGTGGTAGAAGGGGTCCAAGCAATGATTGAACAGGCAAGAGAGATTGCCACCTGGGCACCCAATGTGGTAATTAAAATTCCAGCTACCACTGACGGGCTGGAGGTGATATCGGTACTGGCCAAGGAAGGTATCAAGGTAAATATGACCCTGTGCTTCTCGCTCAACCAAGCCATTTTAGGCGCACTGGCCGGGGCTACCTATGTCAGCCCCTTTGTCGGCAGGCTGGACGATATCGGTCATGATGGCATGGAATTAGTCAAAGATATTGTTGATGTATTTAAACACTACCAGCTTTCTACCGAGGTGATTGCCGCCAGCATCCGTCACCCAGAGCATTGTGTGGCTGCCGCCAAGGCAGGGGCTCATATTGCCACCGTTCCCTATAAGGTGCTGACGCAGATGATACACCACCCGCTTACTGATATAGGTGTTACTCGCTTTCTTACCGACTGGCAACGTGTCTCACCGTCACAGAAACTAGAAACAGGCTAAAAATGAACATCAGCCAATTAGAAAACAAGAGCCGAGACGAGCTGATTGAGCTAGCTAAGGAGATGGGTGTCTCCGGCTATGCTAACCTCAAAAAGCAAGAGCTCGTAATGCGCTTGCTCCAAGCACATACCGAGCAACAGGGCTACATCTTTTGTAGCGGTATCATGGAGATTATAGGCGATGGCTTTGGCTTCCTCAGGCAAAACAGCCTGCTACCCAGTTCAACCGATGTCTATGTCTCCCAGTCCCAGATTCGCCGCTTCGGTCTACGCAACGGCGACATGGTTGCCGGGCAAAGCCGACCACCGAAAAGTGGTGAGAAATATTACAGCCTGCTCAAGATAGAGGCAATTAACGACATCAACCCTGAACTTATCAAAAGTCGTCCTCGCTTCACCTCACTCACCCCCACCTTCCCCGACAAATTGATTAACCTTGAAACCTCACCCAAAGAGCTGTCCACCCGATTGCTCAATCTCATTGCCCCTATCGGTCGAGGCCAACGCGGCCTAATAGTATCACCACCCAAAGCCGGCAAGACAATACTGCTCAAATCCATAGCCAATGCTACCAACACTAACTATAATGATATTCACCTGATGGTATGCCTTATCGGCGAGCGGCCCGAGGAGGTTACTGATATGAAGCGCTCAGTCAAAGGCGAGGTGATAAGCGCCACCTTTGACGAGCCACCGGAAAATCAAACCCGCGTCGCCGAGCTGGCATTGGAGAGAGCCAAGAGAATGGTAGAAGGTGGTAAGGATGTATTCATCCTCCTTGACGGCATTACCCGTCTCACCCGGGCCTACAACCTAGCCGTGCCCCCCAGTGGTCGCACCCTATCCGGTGGTCTTGACCCAGCCGCCCTTCACCCCTCTAAGCACTTCTTCGGTGCCGCCCGCAATATGGATGAGGGTGGTAGCCTGACCATCATCGCCACCTGCCTCATTGACACCGGCAGCCGGATGGATGAGCTCATCTATGAGGAGTTCAAGGGAACGGGCAATATGGAGCTCCACCTCGACCGCCGATTATCTGAGCGCCGAATCTTCCCAGCTATGGATATTCAGCGCAGTGGCACCAGGCGGGAAGAACTACTTTTGGATGAAAATACCCTGAAGCAGGTATGGCTACTGCGGCGTATGGCAGCTATGGTTGCCTCTGACTCCGTCAACTTCGCTGAAGCCGCCGAGCGAGTCCTTGAGCGCCTGCGTAAGACAAAATCCAATGCCGAGTTCCTGGCTAACCTGAACCGGGAAATCTAGCCAGAAAAATTTCTTAATTAGCAACGCTATCCACTTCCTCTTGATTGGCGGAATAGCCAAATGAGTGAACACCATGAAGCCGAAAGGAGCTGGCTTTCCCCAAAACTTCTTGCCGGCATAATATTAGCCATCCTCTTCGGTGTCGCCCTATGCCTTCGAATTTGCCTCCCCTATGACCAGGTCTTCAGCGGTGACTGGGTAAAGTTTACCGGCGTTGATGCCTACTACCATATGCGCCTGGTTGATAATCTTGTCCATAATTTCCCTCACCTCATTAGCTCCGACCCCTACATGCTCTACCCGAGTGCTGTCCTCATAACCAGCATTCACTTCTTTGACTGGCTCCTGGCCGGTATCATCTGGGTAATTGGCTTGGGTTCCCCAACCCAGCATACTATTAATGTGGTCGGCGTCTATTTCCCGGCAGTTCTGGGGGCTCTAACCGTTATCCCCATCTACTTCATCGGCAAAGAGTTATTCAATCGCTGGGTAGGTGTCATCTCGGCTGGCCTAATCGCTCTGCTGCCCGGTGAATTTCTGGGGCGGTCAATACTCGGCTTCACCGACCACGATGTTGCCGGGATACTGTTCACCACGGTAACCATCCTGTTCCTGATTCTAGCTGTCAAAACAGCGAGGCAAAGAGGGCTAACCTTCAACCATCTCAAACACCGTGACTGGGCAACAATCACCAAACCGGTTATTTATAGCCTGCTGGCTGGCATTTCTCTAGGCATCTACCTCCTCACCTGGCCGGGGGCTTTGCTCTTCGTTTTTATCATTTTCGCTTATTTTATAGTCCAGTTCATCATTGACCACCTGAGGCACCAATCCACCGACTATCTATGCCTGGTTAGTGTTATTCTCTTCCTTGTTGCCCTGCTCATGTTCCTGCCCGCTTCTCACGAGAAGCTTTCCCCGGCTTCCCTGGTTATCGCTATCCTCGCCCCACTGGCCTTGAGCGGTATCTCCCAACTGCTGACCAGACGGCAAATAAAGCCAGCCTACTATCCCCTGGCAGTGGTCGGGCTGGGGCTGGCGGGGCTGGGTATCTTTCGTGTTATTAACCCAAAGGTCTTCAACTCAATGGTGGAAACCATCGGTGTCCTCTTTCCCAAAGGTGTCTCCCTTACCACCATTGAAATGCAGCCCCTCTTCTTCCCTGGTGGCGAATTTTCACTTGAAGTTGCCTGGGGCAGTTTCACCACCGCTCTTCCCCTTAGCTTCATCGCCCTCGGTATTTTAATCTATCTCATTATTAAACGAGACAGTAGCCAAAAAAGCCTGCTGGTGGTGTGGAGCCTGGTAATATTGGTGGCTACCCTGGGGCAGCGCCGCTTTGCTTCCTACCTTGCCATCAACGCCGCTCTGCTCACCGGCTACCTGTCAATAGTAATCTTCTTTGTAATCCGATTCGTCATTGCCTACTTAAGAGGCGAACCAGCTAAGAAGTACCTATCTTATCAAATCCTAGAGTCTCCTGATATCGAGAAGCTGGTAACTAAGCCAACAGGCACAACACCAAAAATGGTGAAGAAAAAAGCCAAAATGAAAAAAAGACCGGAGGCACGCTTCCGCATCAGTGTCCAGCAAGTAACTATAGCTCTAGGGGTAATATTCATCCTTTTCTTCGTTGTCTTCTTTCCCAACCCTAGGCAATTAGCAATTACTAAGCAGACAGGCGTCCCCCTCGGTAAAGCTTGGTGGGACAGCTGCCTTGTTGGATCGGCAATAGACACCGCCAAGCAGACCCCCTCTCTTTATGCCCCCAGTGATGCCTGGTGCCAGTCCCTCTCCTGGCTGAAGGCAAATACCCCTGACCCCTTTGGCAACCCCGATTATTACTATGAGTTCTACGAGCCATCCTCGCCATCTAGACCTGCCTACACCATACTGGCGTGGTGGGATTATGGCTACTGGATTACCCGCATTGCCCACCGGGTGCCCAATACCAATCCGGCTCAAGGCGGCGTTCGTGATGTGGCTCTTTTCTTTTTGTCTCAGGATGAAGACTCAGCCAATGAAACCAGACAAAAATTGGGCTCAACCTATATAATTATTGATTACGACACGGTTACCGACAAACTCTGGGCAATCGCCGCCTGGGCAGGAAGAGAGGAGTCTGAATTTTACGATATTTATTACCAGCCACAGGAAGGCGAATTGGTGCCGGTAAGGCTTTTCTACCCGGAATACTACCGTTCCTTATCTGCCCGGCTGTATAACTTTGACGGCAAGGCGGTAACGCCCCAAAGCTCGGTGGTGATTTCCTATCGGAAAAGGGTGAGCCGGGAAGGCGAGCCCTATAAGGAAATCACCGACTCAAAATCTTTCCCCAGCTATGAAGAGGCGGTTGCCTATGTCTCAAGCCAGAAGTCAGCTAACTATAAAATAGTTGGTACTGACCCATTCCTCAGCCCGGTGCCCCTAGAAGCAGTAAAACACTACCAGCTGGTTCACAGCTCGGAGAGCCTGGAAATGCCGCCGGGCGGCGGCACGGTGCCATCAGTAAAAATCTTTGAATACATTGAGTAACCAGCCCCTCTTTACCAGTTCTTCCCCCTCTCCTTTAAGGAAAAACAATATGCGGGGAGTATTAGAGGGGCTCTGTGACCAAGGGGGAGTCTAAGAGGGGGCTCCGCCCCCTCTTTTAAACCAATTTCCCCCTCCCTTATCAAGGGAGGGGGAAAGGGGGAGGGT
>CAZCLE010000015.1:0-24531 GCA_964499445.1 uncultured Dehalococcoidales bacterium | reverse complement strand
AGCCCCGGTGTTATCCGCCCGGTAGGCGTGGACAACTACCTCCACGTAATCATGCCGATGTTTGTCCAGTGGTGAAGTAATTAGAAAAGACTAGCAAGGAAGGGGGAGCGTAAATGCTTCCCCTTTTTGGTTGGGGGGGGGAAGGCCATAGACTGCTAAAAGGTAATGCTCAACCCCAAATTGCTTTGATGACGTCGGCACCAAGAAATACTTAGGAAATCATTATAAGATGTTGAGCTTTGGTAACTATTGACAGATGATATATTCAGGACTAGTATTTGCTTGAAGTTATACATTAAATTCTAGCGGTTTTATATTTATTGGAGTAAACGGGATGGAAAAGAAAAATAATGTAAGTAAGCCGATACCCGATCAAATAGTTGAAGAGGCTTTGGGTATAATCCAAGAACAAAAAATTTTCGATAAAGAGACAATTGAAGGCCTTGAAGAACTATGGAGAAGCGGTGATTTGAGAAGAGCTGAAAGGATCATAAGAGTAATCAAGCCAAAGCCGGAGACATAGCCATGAATATTCTTGAATTAGAAATTCATAATATCCGGGGTATTCCATATTTATTATTAAAGCCAGATAGTAGAAATCTAGTAATATGGGGATTAAATGGTTCAGGAAAGAGCGCAGTAGTAGACGCGATTGATTTTTTACTAACGGGGAACATTTCACGTTTGATTGGTGAAGGAACAGGTGAAATATCTCTGAGAAAACATGGTCCCCATATTGACCACAAAGCGGAAGAAGCCACGGTACGTGCAAAAATTAAGTTGCAATCAATTAAGGAACCGATTGAAATAAAACGATGTATTGATATTCCTACGGAAATTGAAATTGATTGTGAGGGCAAATACAAGGAGTATGTTGAATTCATCTTATGGAATGCTAAAAAGGGGCAGCATGCTTTAACGAGGCGTGAAATTCTCAAGTATATTCATGCAGAACCGAGGAGCCGTGCGGAAAGAATTCAGGATATATTAAATATAAGCGATATTGAAGATATAAGGAGGGCGCTTGTAACGGTTAGAAATAAGGCAGTAGATGAACATAGTATATCGCAGAGTTCCGTTGGGACAGCAGAAGGCGCAATTAACGCTACTGTGGGTCAGAAAACATATTCTGAAGTAGCAGTAGAGGAATTTGTGAACAAAAATAGAGTAATACTAGGTGGAAAACCCATTTCAGAAATTAAGGCAGAGAATATACAAAAAGGCCTTAGAAAACCGGCAGATTTCACAAGTATAAAAGGAATAAATGCCAATTTAGTAGAAAAAGATATAGAAAACATTAAAAGTGCTCTTTCAAATGAGAACATAGACGAGGTTGCTAAGAATGACAAAGCATTGAGAGAGATAGTTGCGAATATTAGAGCAGACCCTGAATCATATAAAACGTTTTCTAGGTTAAAGCTTGCTGAAATGGGAATAAAACTGATTGACGAAAGTGGGAGCTGCCCATTATGTGATAATGATTGGAAACCAGGAGAATTAGCAGGTTACCTGCAAGACAAAATTCGCAAAGGAAAAGAATTTGCAGAAAGTAGCAAAGCCGTAAGTCAATTTTCATCAGCCATTTCGGGTCAAATAAATAATATAATTGCAAGCGTTAAGACATTAGTAACAACTGCAGAGAAAATGGGGATGGAGAAGGAGAAATCTGTTCTGCAATCATGGATTGAAGAACAGGAGGAGTTGCTGGGACTTTTAAGTTCTCCATTAGAAAAGTATCCTAATGATAAATATAGCGCAGATTCGGTTAGAATAATGGTTGCGCCCAAAGGTATAGGAAAAACCTTGGCCCATATAAGCGAGGTTATAAAAGAGAAAGTTCCAGAGGCTACTCCAGAGCTTAACGCCTGGGATGCATTAACACGTTTAGGGGAAAATCTAAAAGCATTGGAAAAGGCAAAAGGGAATTTTGAAGAATCAGCATTGTATCTAAAAAGAGCAAATAGCCTACATGACAATTTCATAAGTTCGAGGGACCGGATCCTGGGGAAACTATATGATGACATCAGAGATAGATTTGTAGAACTTTACAGGCAATTACACAAAGATGATGAGGGTGAATTTAAAGCAACAATAAAACCGGTCGGTGCCGGTTTAGACTTAGAGGTTGATTTCTTCAGGAGAGGCAATCATCCACCGCATGCATTGCACAGCGAAGGCCATCAGGATAGTATGGGAATTTGCTTGTACCTGGCATTAGCTGAAAAGTTAAATAAAGGGTTGATCAACCTAATAATATTAGACGATGTCGTAATGTCCATTGATATAGAGCATCGTAGGCAAATGTGCAATATGTTGGCGAAATCTTTTCCGGACAGACAATTCATAATAACAACACACGACAGAACCTGGGCGAACCAATTAAAGAGCGAAGGAATAGTCAGATCGAAAGAATTAGTAGAATTCCATAATTGGAGTATAGAAGGGGGGCCACAGGTAAATTACGGCGTTATTCTATGGGATCAAATTGTAGAAAGTCTGGATAAAAATGATGTACCTACTGCAGCTGGTCAGCTAAGAAGGGGATTAGAATGTTTCTTTAGCGAAGTTTGTGATTCATTAGAAGCATTTGTTCGGTATAACTCAAGCCATAGATGGGAACTCGGAGATTGGTGCACTGCAGCGATCAGAAAATACCGTGAGCTTATTAAAAAGGCGAAAGATGCAGCAAATTCATGGGACGACCATGATACTATAGAGAAGTTGAATGAGAGGGAGAAAATATCTAGCGCCATATTCGCTAAGAGTCAAGCGGAACAATGGTCCGTGAATGCAAACGTACATTATAATAATTGGACGAATTTTGTAAGGGAAGACTTTGTACCGGTGGTAGAAGTGTTCAAGGATATGTGCAGTCTATTCGTCTGCGAAGGATGCGGAAGCATGCTACGCGTCACATCAGCGAATCATGAGCGTGTTAATGTCTGCTGTAGATGTGGTAAGGAAAGTTGGAATCTAACCAAAAATGAGGGGAATAAAAAGTAAATTAAGTATGGAAGCGTTTCCGAGGTAGAATGCTGAGAGACTCCTTACCGGAAGGGTATTCGTAAGTACAAGAAATCAGACATCCCGATGTTCGTGCCGTTAAAAAACAGCGGCTTTCATAACTTAATCTCCAAATCAAAACGACCCGTATATTTCCTTGCGGTGTCCAATGCGCAAAATCGTTACGGTTTTTTGACTACCATCAATGCTGTAAACTATCCGGTAGTCTCCCTGCCTAACCCGCCACAAGCCGGCACTCTTAATTTTTTCGACGCCTTTTGGCCTCGGTGTATTTGCTAAACCCTTTACCGAATCTAAAACTGCATCGAAATCACCTTTGGGCAGTTTATCTAAGGAACTTTTAGCCTTCCGCCTTAGTTCTATCTTATACATTACTCGGATTGGCTATCCCTGTCTTTACGCGATTCAAGATAGGCTTCCAATGACATTGAGCCTTCAGTGTCAGCCAAAGCTGCCAGACCTTCCGATGCGTCAATTTCATCCTCTAGCTTAGCAATTATAGCCTCGGTTAGCCATTCCTTCATAGTCTTACCCTGCAAAGCCGCGAAAGCCTTGAAGCGGTTGCGTAATTCTGGTTCTACATCTAGAAAATATCTTGACCTGTTAGCTGTGCTCGGCATTAAATTCCTCCATATTGGCTATATATATTATAATCATACCTAACATAGCCTATGATGTCAATGCCCTAATACAATATTCTAGCCTCTTCCCCACTCGGATAATCGTAAGTACAAGAAATCAGACATCCCGATGTTCGTGTCGTGGTAGAATATAAGCCATGACCAAGCGGCGAATTGATAGCTTACTCGTAGAGCGGGGGCTGGTGGAGAGCCGGGCCAAGGCACAAGCCTTAATTATGGCGGGGGAGGTGGTGGTGGAAGGGAAAGCCGGTATCAAGCCGGGAACATTGGTAAGCGACGAGGCGGCAATTACTATACATGAGCCGCCTCCTTTTGTTAGCCGTGGTGGCATTAAGCTTGACTATGCCCTTGACCAGTTCCAGATTGATGTTACCACCAAGGTGGTAGCTGATATTGGGGCATCAACCGGCGGTTTCACCGACTGCCTGCTCCAGCGAGGGGCATCCCGGGTTTATGCTATTGATGTCGGCTATGGTCAGCTGGACTACCGCCTGAGGCAGGATTCACGAGTGGTGGTAATGGAACGGGTGAACGCCCGCTACCCCATCCCCCTGCCGGAAAAGGTGGATTTGGCTACCCTAGATTTGGCCTTTATCTCGGTAGAGAAGGTGCTCCCGTCGGTGGCTAATCTGCTAAAAGACAATGGCGATATCATTGTGCTCATCAAGCCCCAGTTTGAAGCCAGGAGGGAGGAGGTGGGTAAGGGGGGAGTGATTAAACAGCCCGCAGTGCATGCCCGGGTTCTGGGACGGTTTATTGCCTGGCTCACAGAGCATGGCTTCAGGCTGAAGGGGCTGGTAGCGTCACCAATCCCCGGCGCTTCCGGGAACAAGGAGTTCTTTGTCCTATTGAGATTGAAATAAGAATGGTCAGGAAAGTGGTTCTGGAAGTAGATGGCTTAAACATTGCTGGTCAGCTTTACCTGCCCGGTGACCAAACCCCATACCCCACGGTGTGCGTCTGCCACGGCATCCCGGCTGAGCACCGTGACCCCAGAGATAGAGGCTACCGTTTGCTGGCGGAAAAAATCTGTCGCCAGGGTTTTGCCGTATTTATTTTCAACTTCAGGGGGACTGGAGCTAGTGGCGGAAATCTTGACATCTTGGGCTGGACTAGGGACTTAAAGGCAGCCATTGATTACTTATGCCCTTTGCCTGAGGTAGATAGGTCACGTCTGTCGCTGCTTGGCTTTAGCGGTGGGGCGGCGGTCGCAATATATGTGGCCGCCCAGGAAAGTCGGGTATCATCTGTTGTCGCCTGTGCCAGCCCAGCCGAATTTACTTTCCTTACCCAGGGTGACGAGCCCTCGTCTCTCATTGACCACTTTCGCCGCATTGGCGCCATCAGGGATAAGGATTTTCCCCCGTCGGCTGAAGAGTGGTTTAACGGCTTCAGGCTGGCTAGCCCGATTAAATATGTGGCTGGAATTGCCCCCAGACCACTGCTACTGGTGCACGGCAGTAAGGATGAGGTAGTAGAGGTAAGTCATGCCCTCAGGTTATACCAGAAAGCCGGGGAGCCCAAGCAGATATCTATAGTTGACGGAGCTGGACACCGGCTGCGACAGAATAATAGAGCGATTACTATCGTTATCGACTGGCTGAAATCCCACGCCCAAATTAGCGGTTAAAACAAGTTACTATAAATTGACCTATAAATAGAAAATAGTTTATAATTAATATATAAGGTTAGTCGAGCAAAATTAAGAGGCAGGCAAACTTGCACGAGTCTTGCGGCATTTTTGGTGTTTATGCTCCTAATGAGGATGTAGCTCGGCTTACCTTTTTTGCTTTGTTCGCCCTCCAGCACCGTGGTCAAGAGAGTGCTGGCATTGCTACCACTGACGGCAAAAAGCTCCGGGTTTATGCCAAGATGGGGCTGGTCTCCCAGGTATTTAGCGAGGACGCGTTATCTCAGCTCACCGGGGACATTGCCATCGGTCACACCCGCTATTCTACTAGAGGTTCCAGCCGAGTAACTAATACTCAGCCTATCGTAGTCGGCAGAGGTTCACATAGCCTGGCCATAGCCCACAACGGGAATATCGTTAATGCTGAGCACCTGCGTGAAGAACTCACTGACCAGGGCTATACCTTCCGCACCTCCACCGATACCGAGGTTATCGCTAATCTTGTCCTTTCCTCCCATGAGAAAGACTGGGTAGACAAGATAAGATATGCCATGCACCGGCTTCAAGGGGCATATTCACTAACCATTTTGACTAACCACAAGTTGTTTGGAGTTCGTGACCCCTTTGGTGTGCGCCCTCTATGCCTGGGAGCTATTAACGGTGGCTATGTTATAGCTTCGGAGAGTTGCGCCCTCGACCATATTGGCGCCACCTTTATGAGGGAGATTGAGCCCGGTGAGATAGTTTCTATTACTGAGAATGGCATTGATAGTTACCAAGAAGAGACCGAGAGAAGGGCACTATGTATCTTTGAGTATATCTACTTTGCCCGCCCTGATTCGGTGATTAATGGTCGGCTGCTCTACCTGGCACGGCAGGCTATGGGAGCCGGACTGGCACAGGAGCACCCGGTAGCTGCTGATTTGGTTATGGGTGTGCCTGATTCAGCTACCGCCGCTGGCATCGGTTATTCCCGCCAGTCAGATATACCCCTATGTGAAGGGTTGCTTAAGAACCGCTATGTGGGACGCACCTTTATTGAACCTGACCAGAGAATCAGAGACCTGGGCGTTAAACTAAAATTTAACCCATTGCCCTATATACTGGATGGCAAGCGGGTGGTGGTGGTTGATGACAGCATTGTCCGCGGTACAACTACCCCCAAAGTAGTGGGGTTACTAAGGAGGGCAGGAGCTAAAGAGGTGCATATGCGTATCTGTGCCCCACCCCTCCGCTACCCCTGTTTCTTCGGTGTTGATATGGCTACCCGCTGGGAGCTGATTGCCGCCAAAAAAACTATACCCGAAGTTAGGGATTTTATTGGGGCCGATTCACTAGGCTATCTGAGTATTGACGGACTGATTAAAGCGGTGGCTCTGCCTAAGGATATTTTTTGTATGGCCTGTTTCACCGGTGATTACCCCATACCGGTGCAGCTCGAGATGGACAAGCTGACACTGGAGACCATGCCGACTGGTGGAAGAACCCCTTTGAAGCAGCGATAAGCTCAGCCTTCCTTTCATTTGCAGGTGAAGCCTGGCTCTGGTAATCTAAAAGGGAAGGACATTTTTATTTTCATAGGAGGCAAGTCAGATTAAGGAAACCTATGCTAAAGCTGGTGTTAATATTGATGCCGCCACTAAAGTCAAGGAGTTGATTGGAAAGCATGCCCGGTCAACCCTCCGCCCCGAGGTCTTGAGTGGTGTCGGGTTCTTTGGAGGGCTTTTTGAATTTAAGGGGTTTAAGCAGCCGGTCCTGGTATCCAGTGTTGACGGGGTAGGCACCAAGCTGAAGCTGGCTTCGGCTCTAGCCAAGCACGATACTATCGGTATTGACATAGTCAATCACTGTGTTAACGACATATTAACCTGTGGTGCTGAGCCACTCTTCTTCCTCGATTACATAGCTATGGGCAGGCTGGTGCCAGAACAGGTGGAGGCTATTGCTCAAGGGTTAGCCAAAGCCTGCCGTGAGGTTGGCTGTGCCCTTATCGGCGGGGAAACCGCCGAGATGCCCGGGCTATATACTGGTAAGGACTATGACCTGGCAGGCTTCATAATCGGTGTAGTGGAGAAAGAGAAGATTATCATGGGCAAGACAATAGTGGCTGGTGATGCCATTATCGGCTTACCCTCCAGTGGACTACATACCAACGGCTATTCTCTAGTGCGCAAGATTTTTGGTGAAACTAAATCGGCGTTAGTTACATATTACCCTGAACTAGGCCGAACCCTGGGTGAGACACTTCTGGAACCCCACCGTTGCTACTATCACCAGTTGAAACCGTTACTGCCCATAATCAAGGGTCTGGCGCATATTACTGGCGGTGGCTTAGAGGGTAATGTGCCCCGGGTTCTGCCCCAGGGCGTAACCGCACGATTTAATAGCCAGACATGGACGGTACCCCCTATTTTTCAACTTATTCAGCAGCAGGGCAATGTTGCCCGAAACGAGATGTACCGCGTGTTTAATATGGGTATCGGTATGGCAGTCATTTGTGCGCCCGACGATGTTGACCAGCTCACCAACGCACTACCTGAGGCTAAAGTTATTGGTAAAGTGATAGAGCAGGCGGGAGAGGCAAGAGTGGTTATAGACTAAAGGAATTGTTTTTAAATAATAAGAAGCTAAAAAATGGTAAAAAAATGGGGGGAACAATTCGAAGCTAATTGAGCGTGAGATTTGTTTTTAGAGTTATGTTAAGTGGTTTAGGTTCAACAGTGATTTTGAGGGTTGTAAGGAGGGACACAAATGGATGAGGGCATTAAATTATTTGGGTTCTTAATACTTACGATGCTGGGTCTTACAGTGCCTGTTGTGGCAATTTTACTTTCAGTCTTTCAAAAGGGAATAGCGAATTTGGCCTCTCAATACGAGAGTGAAAGGTCTCAGGCCGAGAAGAACATCCAGGACAAAATTAAGCAGATGGCGGAAGCAGGTGAAGCAGGTAATATAGATGTAACAGCAGTGCAAAGAAGTCTAGATGAACTCAAATCCATTGAGAAAGCAGCTAAGTCAAAACTATCCTACCTGAATCCCAAAAAGCTAGTCGCCAGACTATTTATATCAATTATAATTGCGCTTTGCGGGGTGTTTGTGGCCCTCGTGTTTGCGGGAGGAATCTATAAACTTGTCGTAGTGATAAGTGTAGCAGCGTTTGTATATGCCATATATGTTATGTGGCGGACAATGGGCATAATGTTTGAAGCAAAAGCTGCCATTGATGCTGACGAGCGACGTGATACCGAACAGATTACAGGTTTGCTATCAGGAATATTGGCGAAAGTCGGGGCGACAACAGCACAGTATTTTTTAGAGAGAGTTAGCACATACTTAGATGGCACGGCTATCAAAGATGAATCATTTGCCAAGACTTTGAAAGCCAATGAAAAGCTGCCCCTCAAGATATCATTTGTAAATTTTGAAAAGCGTATGGCCAAGAGAGTGGAGGTGGGTTTTATTTTTCCTCAAGAGTTCATAATCGAGAAGAGTGATGGCTACCAGATTTATCGAGACGAAAAGGTGCAGATAGTACGGTACAATGTAGAGGAGGTTCAGGGTGATACGCATTATCTTTTTGCTTCGGAGTTGACTATTACGCCACTGCAAAAAGGTGATTGGCAAGTAAGAACCTGGATAAAAGCCGAGAATATTGAGTCTATATATAGAGCGATTACTATAAAAGTAGTTTGATACTGGTCAGAAGTAAGAAGTTTTACAGTGAAATTATAATTAATAAGTGGGAGTTTTAGAGGGGCGCAGCCCCTCTAAAGAAACTATCTTCCCCTTCCCCTTAATAAGGGGAAGGGGACAAAGGGGATAGGGTTACCAAATAAAATCCTACAGGGGGTGAGGTTAGATAGTAAAAAACCTAGTAACTGGAGGGTTTATGCGAGCCATTATCAGTGTGTCGGGCAAGGCTGGGGTAACCGACTTTGCTCAAGAGCTAAGCCAGTTGGGGTTTGAAATATTCAGCACCGGCGGTACCAAAAAGGCGCTGGCAGAAGCTAAAGTGCCGGTAAAAAGTATCTCAGAAATTACCGGCTTTCCCGAGATTCTTGATGGTAGAGTAAAGACCCTGCACCCGGTTATTTACGGTGGCATCCTGGCTAGACGTGACCTGCCGGAGCATATGGCGCAGCTATCCGAGAATAACATTGGCGCTATTGACCTGGTGGCAGTCAATCTCTACCCTTTCGTCCAGACGGTAGCCAGAGAAAAGGTTGCCCTTGATGAGGCACTGGAAAATATTGATATTGGTGGACCAACCCTGATTCGGGCGGCAGCCAAGAATTTCCCCAGCGTCATCGTGGTGGTTGACCCCGCCGACTACCCTGCCGTTCTGGAGAAATTGAAAGGGGGAGGTATAGACCAGGCCGAGCGTAAGCGGCTGGCGCAGAAGGCTTTTCAGCATGTAGCTATTTATGATACGGCTATTTCACAGTACTTAAGACAGGATGCCGAGGGTTTCCCTGAGGAGATGACCATAGCCTTGAAAAAGCGCTACGGACTCCGTTACGGCGAGAACCCTCATCAGTCGGCAGCTTTCTATGCCGAGCAGAGGGTAGGGGCAAAACCGGACGCCGGTATCACCTGGGCAAAACAGCTAGGGGGTAAGGAGCTTTCCTTCAATAACATCCTGGATGCCGACGCTGCCTGGGGGGTGGTCACCGACTTCTCAGCACCTACGGTAGCTATTATCAAGCATACCAATCCTTGTGGACTGGCCAGCCATAACGATATCGCTGAAGCCTATCGGCGGGCTTTTAGCGGCGACCCGGTAGCTGCCTTCGGTGGCATTGTCGCCTCCAATAGAGCCGTTGACCTGCCGGCGGCTGAGGAAATTAGTAAAACCTTTTTTGAAATTATCATCGCCCCTGAATATGAGGCTGAGGCTCTGGGATTACTAAAGCGTAAGGAAAATCTTCGTATTCTTACCGCAGAACTACCACCGAATTATGGCAAAACTCAAGCCGGCTACCTTGATTTCCGCAGGGTGAAGGGCGGTTTCCTTGTCCAGAGTTCAGATTCTCTGCCTGAGGATAGTGTTAACCTTAAGACAGTAACCAGGCGTGAGCCAACCAAGGCTGAAGTAGAAGACCTGCTTTTTGCCTGGCGAGTGGTCAAGCATGTGAAGTCAAACGCTATTGTGCTGGCTAAGGACAAAACCCTACTGGGAATGGGAGCCGGACAACCCAGCCGGATTGTCAGTGCCCAGATAGCCAAGGAAAAGGCTGGCGAGAAGACGGTGGGCAGCGTCCTGGCTTCAGATGCTATGTTCCCCTTTCCCGATGTGGTGGCGGCGGCGGCGGCTGGTGGGATAACGGCTATTATTCAGCCGGGCGGTTCCATAAGGGATGAGGACTCAATTAAGGCAGCCGATGAGCACAATATAGCTATGGTTTTCACCGGTATGAGGCATTTCCGACATTAAAAGAAAATGGGAAAGGATGATTAACTTAAACTAGACAGATAAAGGCTATGACCATAACCAATCCGAGTATTACCAATTTAGAGGAAATAGTAGACTCCCTGCCCGCCGACGAAAAGGAGCGGTTCCGTCGGATATATGCGGTTACTACCACTGTCGGCGAACTGCGCACCCCCCAGCCTATGCAGCCCTGGGTTAGACAGCAGTTCGGCTCGGTAGAAGCCGTCACCAAACAAAAGATTGTCAAGGTAACCAATCTGGTAACCGCCGAGGGGTCATTATTTAACCGGTTACGAGACTCCCGCCCCATTGAGGTTAATGAGACAGAGAGTATTGATACCCGGCTTCTCGAGGCTAGCCAAAAGGATTCGTTCCGTTACCCTGAGGAGAATACCCCCGAAGACCTCTTTGGGCGGGTGGTCGGCAAGTATTGCGTTACCGCCAGCAACATTGCCAAGTACGACGGATTACACGGCATGGTGATTTTTAACGAATTTAATCCCCTTCAGTTTTCCAGAGAGCAGGTTATTGACTATATTGATGTTGGCTGGGAGTGGGCCAAGAGGGCACAGGCTAAACAGCCTCAAGCCAAGTATTTCTTCTTCACCTGGAATAATCTATGGCGGGCTGGCGCCTCTATAGTTCATGGACATGCCCAGATGATGCTGACCGAGGGAAGGCACTATGCTAAAATTGAGGGACTGCGACGGGCTGCCCTGAGCTACCGGCAAGATTATGGCTCAAACTATTTTACCGACCTGTTTCGGGTTCACCACTCGGTAGGCTGTGCCCTGGACAAGGGAGGAGTCAAAATCATTGCCAGTCTGACCCCATTCCGGGATAATGAGGTTATACTTATAGCCGACGAGCTAAATCTTTCCCTTAAGGAGAGAATCTACGAGGTGCTGGCTTGTCTTAGGGACGGTATAGGTGTAACCAGTTTTAATCTTGGCTTGGTAACACCACCACTGGCTGAAACTGAGGAGAGCTGGGAGGGCTTCCCGGTAATGGTGCGGGTATTAGATAGAGGTAACCTCAATAGTCGGGCTTCAGATGTAGGTGGTGTAGAGATTTATGCTGCCAGTGTTGTCGCTAGCGACCCATTAGAGTTAGCCCGGCAACTGCGTCAACACTTAGACTAAAATAGTGAGGGAAGGCTATGGCTAATGCAGTTTTAGTGATAGACATGATAAAGGGTTTCCTGGAAAAGGGTTACCCTGCCTACTGTGGGCGCAAAGCCCGCAGCATCATCCCCAACATTCAGGGTCTTCTGGAGCAGGAACTCGCCCAGGGTTCAAAGGTATTCTTCATTTGCGACCACCATGCTCCCGATGACCTAGAGTTCAAAATGTTCCCCCCCCACTGCATTGAGGGTACCGTCGAAACCGAGAGCGTCCCTGAATTAGCCGACTACCCCGGTGAGATGATACCCAAAAGGCGTTTCAGCAGCTTTTTTGATACCCCACTGGAGGAAAAACTGCGCCAGCTCAAGCCAGAAAAGTTGATTGTTTGTGGTATATGCACCGATATTTGTGTGTTGCAAACTGTAGCCGACGCTAAGGCTCGTGACTATGAGGTGGAGGTGCCCGTTGACTGCGTTGCCTCCTTTAACGAAGGGGCACACCGCCTGGCTCTGGAATATATGGAGAAGACACTGGGAGCAAAGCTAACCAGCTTTAAGGTTAGTCAGGTTAAGCCAGCTAAATTCGAACCTACCGAAGATGTTTTATCCGGAGAGACAGCTGATATCTACTTTGCCCGCGCTATAGATATATTGCGTCACGAGGCGCTTAACCCGGTAGCTACTCTGGAGGTATTCGCCAGCCGGGCGGGGATACTCTGTGGCATAGAAGAGGTCAAAGCTCTGCTGTCCCGGGTTTTACCTGAGGACAACCGTGAGGTATGGGCTCTGGCTGAGGGTGAAGCAATGACTAAGAAGGAAGTGGTGCTGCGCATAACTGCTCCCTATCAGAGCTACGGGGTGTATGAAACAGCTATAGATGGTATTCTAGCTGCCGGTAGTGGTTGGGCCACCGCCGCCAGCGAGTGTGCGGAAGCCGCCAGAGGGATACCCATCATCAGCTTCGGTGCCCGCCATGTTCACCCCTCAGTAGTGGGCGTAATGGAATATTCGGCTATTGTTGGCGGTTGCGACAGCTGCTCCAGTATAGTTGGCGCCAAGCTGGCTGGGATTGAACCCAAGGGGAGTATGCCTCATGCCCTGATTATAATTATGGGTGATACGGTTAAAGCCACTATTGCCTTTGACAAGTATATGCCGACTGAGGTGCCCCGTATTTCTCTGGTCGATACCTTTAAGGATGAGGCTGAGGAGAGCCTGCGCGTGGCTCAGGCGCTGGGGGGAAAGCTTGATAGTGTCCGACTTGATACCCCTGGCGAGCGGGGCGGGGTTACTGCTGACCTAGTCAAGGAGGTAAGAGCCAGACTGGATTTAGCCGGCTTCAAAAAGGTAAAGATTTTTGTCAGTGGTGGCCTGAACCCGGAACGGATTAGATACTATATTGAGAGCGGGGCTCCGGTTGATGGCTTTGGTGTCGGCAGCTACATCAGCGGGGCTAAGCCGATTGATTTTACCGCCGACCTGCACGAGGTAGAAGGCAAACCGATTGCTAAACGGGGCCGAATCCCCGGTATTACCCCTAATCCCAAACTCAAGCGGGTGATGTAAGGAGATTATTTTCTACCTCACCCCCTTGGTCCCCCTCTCCTTCAAAGGAGAGGGGGAAGAATATTTAAAAAGAGGGGCTACCGCCCCTCTTAAACACCCCATATCATTGTTGGGGGCTTCGCCCCTTCAACCTACCCTTATAAACGACTATAAACGACCTATATGGTGAAGCTGATAATTATTGAATAAACGGAGGACATCATGGTAGAACAGATGATTGGCTTCTTTGTCTCCGGGTTCATCTTCCCTGGTATCTTGTGGACCCAACTGCTCTTGGGGATTGGGCTGGCTATAGTCTTTGGCGCCATCTGGTTTACTCCCTACTGGACGCCAATCCTGAAGAAACCATGGGCCTGGGCAGTCCTCGTCGCCAGTGCCATTCTGGCCTGGGTTGCTGTTGCCTTTATTCAAATTCCCCTCCAGTTCTGGAGCGGGCAAGCACTGAATCACTTCTGGAGCCAGGAGGTTCTCGTGCGCTGGCTTCTGCTAGCTGGAATACCAGCTGTACTCCTTAGCGGACTGGTTCAGGAAGGGGCAAAGCTGGTGCCAGTGGTTGTCTACTGGTGGCGTAAGGGCAGGAGTATTGACCCCAAACTGGGGCTGGCAATCGGGGCGGTTGCCGGGGTGGGATTTGGTATCTTTGAAGCGCAGTGGGTGCATAATACTATCTTTGCCTCTGGCTGGAGCTGGGAAGCTGTACAAACTAACGGGCTGGTGGCACTGGCTGGATTTTGGGAGCGATTCTTCACCGTAGCCTTCCATATTGCTGTTAGTGCGCTAGCCGGATATGGTCTGGCTAGGGCTTGGGGATGGCAGTTCTACCTCCTAGCCTCTTTTTTGCACGGCTTCTTGAACTACAGCGTTATTGCCCTCCAATCAGGGCTTCTTACAGACATTCAACTGGAAATATTTGCCGCCGTGTGGGCAATGCTGGTAACCGCCGCCGCTTTATGGCTGCGCTGGAGAAAGCCCGCCGAAATAGCCGTGTCAGAAGCCTAGCCCCGCTCAAATTCCAGACACAGAATCTGTTTGGTAGCTTCGGTAACCTTTACCCCTTCGTCTATGCGCCAGCCGACCACCCACAGGATATGACTCGGTGAGCAGACGACGGGGATTCTCTCCCGCCAGGCGTGAGGGATTTTGGCGTCAATCATAAACTCCCCCAGCTTCTTGGGCTGGCTCATACCCAGTGGCTGAAACTTATCACCGCGCTTACGACTTCGCACCATCAGTTTATCGCCGATCTGGTCAAGGTCAAAATAGGCGGTAAGGATATTGTCTATCAACCTCACCCCCTTAGTCCCCCTCTCCTTCAAAGGAGAGGGGGAGATGTAGGTTTTGAAGGGGCTCCGCCCCTTCACGCTTCCCCTGATGTAGCCACCGGCGTCATCTTTCTTAGCTTCTGGTGGTATGATGCTTGCCTCTATGTGCCAGCCTGGTATTAGCGTTTCCCCCGGCACCTTTAGCGGAAACTCTTCTTCCAGAATAGGAAAGGGGGATAAATCCGCCGGGTCTTGACCTATCAGGCATCTATCGTATTCTATGGAAAAGGTTAAGCCTCCGGGCAGGCTGAGCCTCTTACCGGCTGGCTTGGTTACGGCATCCATTATTTCCTCAATATGGCGCGTCTCAATATCCTTGAGATTACCTAACAACTTCTCTATGGAGGTTCGAAGCAGGTGGCGTTTAAGGGCGGGGGGTAACTCAAGAAAACCTTTCTTGTCCAAAATAACTGTGTTCCCCTCTTCTCGGGCAACCTCACCCCATAATCGGGCGCTCTCTCCATCAAGAAAGGCGAGGTCATCACCAGCAATACGAGCCGTCCGGAGCAGGGCTGCCGCTACCCCCGGGTTATAGCCCTGCAGGAGGGGCAGGAGCTTGTGACGAATTCTATTTCTTAGTGGCGATAGTGACAGGTTGGAGGCATCCATTCTGGGCACAAGCTGGTGCTGTTGGCAATAGCTGACGGTCTCCTCCCGTCTTACCTCCAGCAAAGGTCTGACTATAGTGAAGCTATTCCCCAAAGACTGCCACCGACTGCTTGGTTGTAATCCCCGAAGCCCCCTGGTTCCCGTTCCCCGAACTAGATGCATCAGTATGGTCTCTATGTGGTCGTCAGTAGTATGACCTACTGCCACCCGGTCAGCGCCGATAGCCTTAGCTACCTCAGCCAGGAAGGTATACCTTACCTCACGGGCTGCCTCTTCTAACGAACAATGTTGCCGGGCGTGATAGGCTTTTACATCACGCTGTTCCACAGTAACCGGGATACCCAGACGGTGAGCCAGGTCGGAAACATACCGGGCATCAGCCTCAGACTCAGCCCCCCGCAGCTGGTGGTTAAGGTGAGCCACATGCAGCCTTATGCCCATCTCCTCCTTGAGTTTATCCAGGATATGGAGCAGGCAGACTGAATCCGCTCCACCGGATACCGCCACCAATAGACAGTGCTGGCTTGATACCAGGTGGTGTTTCTGGATAAAGCTCATCACCCTCGGCTCCAACGGCTGTTGATTCCCTTCCTTCTTCGTCATCTGTTTATACTTCGCCCCTATGCGTTGCGTAATAACGGGCATGCTCTACTCTCTTAGTGTAACAGGGGTGGTCATAGATTAGAAGCTCCACCCACCGGCTGGGCTGAGCCTCAGACAGATTCTGGTCAGCCAGCTTGGTCATAGTATTAATAAATGATTTGGGGTTATCGGTCAATCTCAGGGCATAGTCATCAGCTGCCACTTCTATATGACGACTGTAGGTATTGGCCAGAGGGGCTATCAGCAGGCTGATTATGGAAAATATTAGCATTAGCAGGGGGAGAGCGGCTATGTCGGCTATACCATTAAAGCCTAACGGCATTACACTGGCTTTCAGGACAAGGTCGGCGAGATAAAATCCAATCAACCATATAGCTGACTGTATTACCAAGAGTCTCAAGATATCGTTACGGAGGTGATGCCCCAGCTCGTGAGCTAAAATTACTTCAATCTCCGGCGGTGAGTAGCGCTGGAGAAGGGTATCACCAAGAACAATTCGTCTGGTGTTACCTAGTCCCATCAAGGCAGCATTAGCGGTAGTGCCTTTACTGCTCAGCTCTATAATATAGATACCACGAACCCTCACCCGGGCTCGCTGGGCCAGTTGCTCCAGCCTCAGCCTAAGGTCGGTGTTACTGAGTGGCTCCATCTTGAAGAAGAGGGGCACAATAATCACCGGGGCTAGATTGGTCAGTATTAAGCTGAGCAGAACCACCACGCCCCAGCTAAGTAGCCACCACATGGCGGGGAAGCTGGTAATAAACCAGTAGATAACAGCCACCATTCCAGCACCGAAGGCCAGACCCAATATCCCCGCCTTGGCTTTATCACCTAGCCAGCCGGTGAGCTTCTGAATGGACAGTCCATAGTGGCGGGGCAGGACAAAGCCACCATAGTAGCTTAGCGGCGCTGATAGCACCCCGTAGGCTACCATCAGCATAACCAGATAAAGGCTAGCTCCGGGGACTACCGGTAGCGTAAACAGCCCGGTTAACCTCTGGGAAAGACCACTAAACACCAGGAGCAACAACAAAATACCGGCTAGAGCCAAATCGCCGAAGGCTAACCACCGCCTGGCTCTAGCGTAGTTTTTTGCCTTCTCCTGCCTTACCGGGTCTAAGGCTGGCTCTTGTTCATGGCTTTGGTTAGGCTGAGACATATTCAGTGCTGGTTAACCTGTTTTCAGGATAAGTTTGGTGCGGAGTATTGACTGTGGATGATGGGTAAAGCCCAGGGCTAAGGCAACCTGCTCCGGTCTTCCCGCACCACTGCTATCACAACGTAACCTCATACCTAGAGTACAACAGGGCTGGTGCCACCTGATTAGCCATAGGTCATCAATTAAAGCCCTCAGGTCGTAGTTTCGTGGGCCGGTATCCCTCTGGTGTTGCCACGGGAGGTGCTTTACCGAGAGTAAGCCGGCAATGGCGGCTTCTGTATCCTTTTGCTCCGTTTCGGTTTCTACTTCAACCTCATATTCGACAAAGCGAACCTGTGATGGTAAAGATGGCTGACTCAGGTCTATGTTATACACCTGCAGTATTTCAATGCCGGGCGGCAGCTGCTGGCTTACGGCACCGGTGAACCAGTGTGGAGAAACCTGTCCACTGCAAAGGACATCCATTAGCTCGGCTTCACTGGTTACCCCTAAGGCTAAGGGTACCGCCAGCGACATTCGGGGGTGGGGATTAAATCCCTCTGAGTAGGCCAGGGCTACCCCGGCTCGGTGAAATGCTCTTTGCCACAGACGCATTATGTCAAGGTGAGAGATGAACTTTACTTCCTCTCCTCGGCGGAACCTAACTCGCAGACGCTGCATGGGCTTCCTTGGTCAGTAAGATTTTTCCGATTTTCACCCCCCGCATTTCGGTTATCACCAGCTTTAAGCCCTTGTACCTTAGCTGGTCATTCAGTTTGGGGATATGCCCTAAAAGGTCAAGCACAAAGCCGGCTACAGTTTCGTAATCGCCCTCGGGTAACCCCAGGTCCATCTCCTCATTGGCTTCCTCAATACGCATACTGCCATCAATCTGGAAGGTGTATTCATTGATTACCTCATACTCCTTTTCGGCAGCAGCTAGCTCATCCCCTACCGGACCGACAATTTCCTCGACTAATCGACTCAGGCTGACTATGCCCGCGGTGCCACCGTACTCATCGACCACTACCGCCATCCGGTAGTTTTTATCACGCATCTCGGCAAAAAGTTTGTTGATACGCTTGGTCTCTGGGGCAAAGTAAGCCGGGCGAACCAGGTCATCAATAGCACTCTCATCAGTGATAGTCCCCTTAGCCTGAGCCATAAGCACATCCTTTATGGAAAGGACGCCTACCACGTTATCCATGTTTTCCTGATATACCGGGAAGCGGGATAGAGGGGATTCAGCATAGAGGCTAAGGAACTCGGCTATTTTGGAGCCCTCCTCAATACACACTACCTCAGGGCGCGGCACCATAACCTCACGAACTGGGCGGTCACCAAAGTCAAAAACCTTGTGTAACATCTCAGCCTCTTCCTCCTCCACTGCCCCCTCCTTGTGTCCCACCGATATCATAGTGCGAATCTCCTCCTCACTGACCAGAGACCGGGGCACCGGTTCCCCACCAACCAGCTTGCTAAGCCCTGAGGCTATCCAGCTCAGCACTATCACTAAGGGGGTAAGCAACCAGGATATGAACCCAATGGGTCGAGCAAAGGTTAGAGATAACCGCTCAGCATGATGAGTAGCTATGGTTTTGGGGGTAGTTTCACTAAACACCAGAAGGAGTATGGTTACTCCTATAGTGGCGATTAGGATACCCTGCTCCCCCCAGATAGAGACGGCTATAACTGTAGCCAGGGCCGCCGCCGCCGTGTTGACGAAGTTATTACCCAGCAGGATGGTGGATAGAAGCTTCTCCGGCCTTTTAATCATTCTGGCTACTCGCTTGGCTCCTTTGACCTCAGTCTCAACCAGGTGCTCAACCCTTATCCTTTGCAAGGAAACAAAAGCTGTCTCCGAGCTGGAAAAAAAGGCGGACAAAAGAAGACAAGTAAAAAAAAGCGCCAAGTATAGTATTAGTGTTTCCGTTGTGAGCATACGCTATCACCCCACTGTTATTAAAAAATCCCTGACTAATCCCTTTTAATTCATCATAGCATTGGCCAATAGGCGTGTCAAAAGAAGAGAGTGTCTAGCAATCCGTCTCCCTGCCCCCCTTCCTTAACAAAAGATTGTGTAACAACCCCTCACCCTTTATCCCTCTCCCCTTATGAAGGGGAGAGGGAAGAGAAATTCTTAAAGGGGATTTTTACCCCACAAAAATAAATTTTTGCGGGGACCCCGTATTCGCCCCTTTTAATCCCCCTACTACACAACCCATCAATAAGGGAAGGGGGAGGGTAAGTAAGAGGGGGGCTTCGTCCTTCTTTATAAAATCTCTTCCTCTTCTCTTTTAAGGGGGGAAGTGCAGAATTTATGCGAAGCACAGCTCCCTAAGGCTTGACAAATTCAACATTTTTGTTATTATGATAAGCAGTTAGCGGTGCGGGGTAGGGGTGTCGAACCCCTATGGTGCTTACACACCAAGCGAGTGCTAGTCGCTCACGTATACCAATTTCGTCAACCCCGCACAAGTAACGGATGAGGAGTGGTGCTAACACACCACTCCTCAATTTTATTGTTCTCCTTTCTTTCTTCTGTCAAGAGCTATCCAAACAAAGTGAATAGCCGTGCCAGGTCGCTTGCCTCGAAAGTCAAAGTCCGCTTTCTCCAAGATTTGACGAACTTGCTTTTTGTTAATTTCAGGTTGTTCTTGTCGGATAAGAGAAACGGCGTCTATCAATTTCATTCCAGCGAAACGGTAAGTTTTATCTTTTCCAGACCAAAGTGGAAGACTAGGTTCACCAAAACGTTCGCCTTCGCTCTCATAGATTTCCCTCAAGGCTTTAAGCTTCGAATGGGCGACCTGCAATCTGTTATCAATCCTATCCCTCTCTTCGTTGAGGCTGTCGATTTGCTTTTGAACTTCATCCATCCTAGCTTTCAATTCCTCTCTAATGTCAGTCGTTTTCGTTTCCATTGCCTGTTTTACCCCCTCTTCTATAGATTTTACCACTTCATCTGTGAACTGTCAAATGTACAGTATCCAGCAAATTTACTGTATCACAACTGCGGTAACTTGTCAAGTGGTTACATTAAAAGGTTGCCGCTATGTTATGTGTAAGCCTGTAAATATTAGATATGGAAAAATAATTTTACGGGGCATTTCGAGATTAAATTGAATAAAGGAGAGTTTCGCAACAAGCTAAAGGTTATTTCACTGATGCTATCTGTGCTATAATCCTGAGGTATGAAAATCCTGGGTATCGAGACCTCCTGTGATGAAACCGCCGCCGCCGTGGTCGAGGATGGGGCTAAAATTCTGTCTAATCAGATTGCCTCACAGGTGGAAATCCATGCCCGCTATGGCGGGATTGTCCCTGAGGTAGCCTCAAGGCAACACATTCTGTCCATTATCCCCATCATTGAGCAGGCGATGGCCGAGGCTAAGGCTACCTGGAATGATTTGGATGGCATTGCCGTCACCATCGGGCCCGGCCTGGCTGGCTCGTTGCTGGTAGGCGTAAATATGGCCAAGGCTATGGCTTTAGCTCGTGGGCTACCTATTACCGGAGTTAACCACCTTGAGGGTCATATCTACGCTAACTGGCTGATTGACCAAGGTAATGAGTCTGGTCCTGTCTTCCCCCTGGTGTGCCTCATTGTTTCCGGGGGGCATAGTGACTTGGTGGTGATGAAGGGGCACGGGGACTATGTGGTATTGGGGCGGACACGGGATGACGCTGCCGGCGAAGCCTTTGATAAAGCCGCCCGAATACTGGGGCTGGGCTACCCCGGCGGTCCCGCCATTGAGAAGGCAGCCAGAGATGGCACCGCCTCTATTCAGCTACCTCGTGCCTGGCTGAAGGGGACCAGCGACTTCAGCTTCAGTGGTGTCAAGACCGCCCTGTTGCGATTGGTGGAAGGTGGGAAGGTTTCCTCCCCGGCTGATGGTGCTGCCAGCTTTCAGGAAGCAGTGGTTGATATCCTGGTCGCCAAAACTGTGGCCGCCGCCAGGGAGCACCGGGTGAAGCAGATTTTACTGGCCGGTGGGGTAGCCGCCAATAAGCGGCTCCGAAGCTGGCTGGTAAAAGATTCGCCCCTCCCGGTGCTGATTCCTGAGCCGGTGTTATGCACTGATAACGCGGCGATGATTGCTGCCTGTGGCTATTACCGGTTTAAGGCGGGCAAGGTGGATGGCTTAGACCTGGATGTGATTCCCGGTCTCAAAATGGCTTAAGCGGCTTTCCCCTAACGGGCAGCAGTTACACCTGCCTTGACTACACAGGGTTTTATAGATGTGAACCAGCCCCTGTTGGCGCCGGGCGGAGCTGACCAGGCGGCTGCTTAGCCCCAGCTGACCCCTCATATGCCTTTCCACCGTGTTTACCGCCAGCCGAGGGTAACGGTGATAAAGGGCAAGAGATTTCTGCTCCAGTTCTGGCTGAGAGGTAAGTCGGCTCCAGGCAACTATAAAGGGCAGGAGCACATTGACGGCAATATCAGCCGCTCGCTGGCTGCCGAGAAGGGCTTGTTTTCCTATCCTGCTGCCGACACCAAAATCAAAGTGGCCTGCCCAGTAACCATCAGTGGTAACCAGTAACCCCTTTTCCAATCTAGAGTGACACTGGTTGAGAGGCGCCTCCTTTAACATATTGACCACCCCGTCAACTATCCCCCTTTCCCGGTAGCGGAGTATGAGGCAACTCATGGCTACTATACGACGAATGGGAGAGTTGCTTGGTCTGACCTTAAACAGCTGCCAGTCATCAGAGGACATTACCTCGGTGTGACGTAAAGAAGCCCATAGCCATTCCAATTTGTCTACCCATTTGTTGCCTAATCTATTTTCTTGGCCCCCGTTCAGGCATTGCGAGAGAAGTAGCCCGGCAGTACCCAATAGCAGAGCCTGCAGCCGGGCAAGGCATTCTTCATCTGAGATTTCACCCTGAGTCACCGACTCAAGAACCTGAAGTGGCAACCGGTGAGCTAGCTTGAGCATGGGAAGCGTATTCTTGGAGTAACCCAGAGCCCCCATTATCCCTTGATAAAGGCATTGACCTGCCCCCATTTGAGCTAAATCAGCCTGGAGCCGGGCGACCTTACTTAAAAACCGTTCCTCCCCGGCATTATCTAGAAATTCCGCCATAGCGCCTGTGGTCAGGCGTCGGGCAGCTTTAAGACAGGGCATATTCAAGCTGGCGGGGAGCTCTACCCCATCCATCCATTGGCCAACTGGGTCTTTTATGTATTTATGCAGTGCCAGAACAGGGACACCCCCTCCATTCTGGAGATTGGTAGCCACCTTAGCGTTGTGCCACATCACTACGTGCAGGATTACCCGGTTATAGGCTGTGTCCAGGTGATGTCGGTGAGCTCGCCAGTCACTAGATTTAACGTGAACCTCTATATCCCCCTTTACTAACCCGCCACTGGTGGCCATGACCGCATCCCGAAAATCAGCCCCCCGACCATCATTAATTCTGCCCGGGTAGATTATCCTTATCGGCTCACCAGCCTCAGTGACCAGCTCCGTTCCCTTCATTAACTGGCGCTGCCACAGTTTAATAACTTGGCTCTCTGGGAGATTATTTATCTAACCTCACCCCCTTTATCCCCCTCTCCTTTCCAAGGAGAGGGGGAGAGATTTAAGGGAGGGACGAAGCACCTCTAAAACTTCCTCAATAGATGACCCATTCTGGCGCTGCCATATTTTTATAACTTGGCTCTCAGATACCTTTGCCGGCGTTAATACTAGAGAAGGCATAACCATACTTCGCTTATATTTAACACGATATCGTGTATCAACAACCTAAATAAAAGCGCTTGGCCTCGACTAAACCGCACTATTGTAATTAACCTGATTCTCCGCTAAGCAGCCCGGCGAACCTCAACCAGCCTGAACTGTGCGAAGTAGTGCTTCATACCCCTAGGGAAACCGCAGCAACCTACCTTGACCCTTTCCATCATAATTAACCTATTGGCTGGCTTCACTCCATCTGTTTCAGCCGACAACTAAACGAAGCTTTAGTAGTATACACGGAACCGTGTATACTGTCAAGGTTGGTTAGGTTTTTTAGCGGGGGTGGCCCTATATTCAAATTTGGCTCGTTCAGCAATTATAGACAGCAGGGTGGATGAGGCGCCACGGGGTTTATACTGCCCAGTTTCCCACTCACTTATGGTTTGCTGACGCGTGCCTAGTCTGTCAGCCATCTCTCGCTGGGTCAGACCTAAATGGCATCTTAAGGCATTGATTTGTTCACCATCCCACTCGAGCCGTTTCACCCTATTCCGGTTACTCATAGCTAGATTCTACACGATTTAGTGTAAACTGTCAAAAATGAAAATGTTTGGCAACCCTAATAAAAATCTATAAGAGTCAGTTTTGTATTAAACGAGCGTATTCTGGAGAACAAAGGTTAATATAGACATCAGAATGTCTATCAGTTATTGCCATTGGCGGTAAATAGTCATTTATTAAGTTGCGATATATGTTTACCTAGGTTATTATATATCAGTTAGCACTCTCAAGGGGAGAGTGCTAATAAATTGAATTCGTGTCAATTGAACTGAAAAGGAGGACTGATATGGTGGTTAAGCTTCAACCGCTGGCCGACCGCTTGGTAGTCAAGCCCATTGAAAAGGAAGATGTAACCAAGGGGGGTATTGTTCTGCCCGACACTGCCAAAGAGAAACCCCAGGAGGGTAAGGTTCTGGCGGTGGGTCCGGGCAGGCTATCTGAGGACGGGAAACGGATAGCCATGGAGGTTAAGGTGGGCGACATAGTGGTTTATGCCAAGTATGGAGGCACTGAAATTAAGATTGATGATGAGGAGCTGATAATCCTGCGTGAGAGTGATATTTTGGCTAAGAAAACTAAATAACCAATCGGATTAGTAGGTAAGGAGGGAAAAATGGCAAAACAGATTATATTTGATGAGCAAGTCAGGCATTCCCTAAAAAGGGGAATAGATGCTTTAGTTGATGCGGTCAAGGTAACCCTGGGACCCAAGGGACACTGCGTAGCCCTGGATAAGAAATGGGGCGCTCCCTCAGTAATTGATGACGGGGTTACTATCGCCAAGGATATCGAGCTTCCCGACCCCTTTGAGAATATGGGGGTGCAGTTAGTTAAGGAAGCCGCCACTAAGACTAATGATGCTTGTGGCGATGGCACTACGACATCAACTATCCTGGCTCACGCTATTATTTCTGGCGGCTTTAAGAATGTGGCCGCTGGAGCCGACGCTATGGCGCTAAAGAGAGGTATTGAAAAAGCCACCCAAGCCCTTGTTGACGAGCTTAAAAAGGCATCTAACGAGGTAAAGGGTAAGGAGCAGATTGCTCAAGTGGGCACTAATACCGCCAAAGACAAGGAGATTGGTAATTTAATTGCTGAAGTTATGGAGAAGGTGGGTAAGGACGGGGTTATCACTGTTGAGGAGTCCAAGGGGATAAAGTATGAGACGGAGTATGTTGAGGGGATGCAATTTGACC
>CAZCLE010000014.1:0-24859 GCA_964499445.1 uncultured Dehalococcoidales bacterium | reverse complement strand
GAGTCCAAGGGGATAAAGTATGAGACGGAGTATGTTGAGGGGATGCAATTTGACCGGGGTTACATTAGCCCCTATTTCATTACTAATGCCGAGAAGATGGAAGCGATGATAGAAGACCCCTATATCCTTATCACCGATAAGAAAATCTCGGCGGTATCTGACCTCCTACCGGCTCTGGAGAAAATACTGCAGGTGACCAAAAACCTGCTTGTTGTCGCTGAGGATATAGATAGTGAGGCATTAGCTACCCTGGTAGTCAATAAGTTACGGGGCACCCTCAATGTTCTAGCCACCAAGGCTCCCGGCTTTGGCGACCGAAGAAAGGCAATGCTGGAAGATATGGCAATTCTCACCGGCGGTAAGGTGATTTCGGAGGAGCTAGGGCGTAAGCTGGACGCGGTTACGGTAGATGATTTAGGTAGGGCTCGCCGGGTAACCTCTGACAAGGATAATACTACCATTGTTGAGGGCAAGGGCTCGGAGGAGGCAATTAAGGGCAGAATCAAACAGATTAAGGCTCAAATCGATGAGACTACCTCTGATTACGACCTCGAGAGGCTACAGGAGAGGCAGGCCAAGCTAGCCGGTGGGGTAGCCGTAATTAAGGTAGGGGCGGCTACTGAGGTTGAGCTTAAGGAGAGAAAACACCGGGTTGAGGATGCCCTGTCAGCAACCAAGGCGGCGGTAGAAGAAGGCATTCTACCCGGTGGTGGTGTTGGCTTGCTCAATGCGCTTCTGACTCTGGATAAACTAGAGGTTAGCGGGGATGAGGCTACCGGTGTTGATATCGTCAGGAAAGCCATGGAGGAGCCGGTTCGCTGGATTGCCATAAATGCTGGTCGGGATGGGTCAGTGGTAGTGGATCAGATTAAGAAGGGTGCCGCCGGAGTTGGCTACGATGCTGAAGCCGATGAATTCGGCGATATGGTAAAGAAGGGTATAATTGACCCCACCAAGGTGGTAAGGTCTGCCCTGGAAAATGCGGCCAGTATTGCGGTTATGGTTTTGATTACTGAGGCGCTGGTCACCGATATCCCGGAGAAGGAGAAGGGACCGGCTATGCCGGGTGGTGGTATGGAGGGTATGTATTAAGCTTTAATCCCCCATATGGGGTCCAGGATAGCCGCAGTCTTCGGGTTGCGGCTATTTTTATGAAGAAATTTTTGACACCATATCCGGGGTAGCTTGAAGGGGCAAAGCCCCTTCAAGAATTATGTTTCCCCCTCTCCTTTGAAGGAGAGGGGGACTAAGGGGGTGAGGTAGCTAAACTATCTCATAGCTTGAGAAGTTCTTCCAGGGGCTCATCACTGGTAACCGGACCAACTACCGCCATGCGGAGCTGGCTACCTACTATTAGCTCCTGGGCTATCTGCTTAAGCTCCTCAGCGGTAATGGCATCAATAATAGATATTACCTGGTCAACACTAAGAATGCGTTCTGAGAGAACCTCCTGCCCCCCTAGCCACCCGGCAACACTGCGGCTATCCTCCATCCGTAGTAGCAGGCGCCCCTTTGATAATTCTTTCGCCTTGGACAGTTCCATTTCGGGGACTCGTTCCCTGAGTTGAGAAAGCTGCTCCAGGATAGCCTTAATGGCGGTTTCCAGGTTTTTCGGTTCCACCCCGGCGTAGACGATAACCGAGCCGGAGTCAAGGAAGTGCTCAACATAGCTATGAATACTATAGGCAAGCCCCAGCTTATCACGAATTTCAGTAAACAGGCGACTGCTCATACCCTCCCCCAGGATGACATTAAGCAAATCAAGGGTGAAGCGCCGGGGGTGGAAGAGTGATAAGCCGGGTAGCGCTAGGCAGAGGTGGGCTTGTTCTGTATCCCGGGTCTCAACCTGCAGGCGCTGAGCTGGCTCTGGCTTATAAGCCGAATATCCGGAACGCTCCGTCCGGTTAGTCCAGTTACCCAGAGCCTGGCTAACCGCGGTTACCTTCTCATCGTGCTGGATATTACCGGCAATGGCAACTACCGAGTTACCAGGCAGATATTGACTTCGCAGGTAGTCAAGCATTAGGTCCCTGGTGATGGCAGACACTGATTCTTTGCTGCCGGCTACGTCTCGTCCCAGGGGATGATTAGTCCACAGAAGCTCATCAATGAGCACGTTAACCTGTTGCGATGGGAAATCTTTGCCCATATTAATCTCTTCAATGACAACCTGGCGTTCTCTTTCTATATCTAGCGGGTCAAACTTGGAATGGAGCAGCATATCTACCAGCACATCCAGGGCCAGTGGGAAATGGGGTTGAGCCACCTTACACCAGTAGACGGTTAACTCTTTGCTGGTGCCGCCATTGAGGATTCCACCCACGCCTTCTATGGCTCCCGCAATCTCCTTGGCGATTGGCCGTTTTTGAGTGCCTTTGAATAATAGATGCTCGATAAAATGGGAGACACCCGCCTCAGCCTCAGTCTCGTATCGGGAGCCGACGCCAATAAAGATACCAATGCATACCGAGAAGGTATGAGGCATAGTGGCGGTGATGACCCGCAGTCCGTTATCCAGGGTAGTCTTTTGATACAATACTTCACCTCTCCAACTTAGTGGTAACTCATTATTCTAACGGTATTCCTAAACAAGTGTCAATTTATAACCTTGGGGCATAGAGAATAGACGGTGAGATTGTTTATTAACCTCACCCCCTTAGGTTTTTATTGGGTAACCCCATCCCCTTTATCCCCTTCCCCTTGATAAGGGAAGATACTTTCTTTAGAGGGGCGAAGCCCCTCTAAGACTCCCCATTATTTGCTCTTCAAAATGAAGGAGAGGGGGAAGTTTTTATAGCAGGGGCTCCGCCCCTTAAACCCCCTATAGATTACCAACCTTATTGCCAATTGTGTACAGCTATAAAAAGGAAGAGATTTTAGGGAGGGGCGAAGCCCCTCCCTTACCCACATTCCCCCTTCCCTTATTAAGGGAAGGGGGTCAGGGGGATAGGTTGCTAAACAACCTCTAGACAGCGTCGGTTGATTTATTTTGGGGAGTGTGCTAACCTTGGGCGAGAAAAGGCAGTGACGGAGACGAGTAAGGGGATAACGAGTACCTAGCGAGTCTGGCAGGGTGAAAGCAGATGTGCTCGCCCCCGGAAAATCCCTCCCGAGCCACCAACCGAACGGTAGTCCATAAGCTAGGCTACCTGGTAGGCTTGGTCGGTAGCGTTAGCCGTTATCATTGACGAGGGCATGTGAATGTGCCGTAAAGAGTGCCCCCGCCTGAAGTGGGGGAAGCGGGGTGGTACCGCGGGTGTGATAAATCTCGTCCCCAGAGGGCGGGATTTTTTAATATAGAAAGGGCTTTTACTATGTTTCGTCCGGTGAGTAGCCAGGTAGATGTTCCCCGGGTTGAGGAAAACATACTTAGCCTGTGGAAAAATAACCATGTCTTTGCGCGGAGTGTTGACGCCCGCCAGGGTGCCCGCCGCTTCGTATTCTACGAGGGACCACCCACGGCTAATGGCAGCCCGGGCATACACCATGTGCTGGCTCGAGTATTCAAGGATGTTATCCCCCGCTATAAGGCGATGAAGGGCTGCTATACCCCGCGCATCGCCGGCTGGGATACCCATGGACTGCCTATTGAGCTAGAGGTGGAAAAGGAACTGGGCTTCTCCAGCAAGGCGGATATTGAAGGGTTTGGTATTGACAAATTTAATGCCCGCTGCCGGGAGAGTGTCTTTGGCTACCTTAAAGAGTGGAACGCCATGACCGAGCGCATCGGCTTCTGGGTTGACCTGGAACATCCCTATATCACTATGGAAAATGATTACATCGAGACCGTCTGGTGGGCAATAAAGCAGATGTGGGACAAGGGGCTGGTATATCAGGGCTATAAGGTTACCCCCCACTGCCCCCGATGTGGCACCTCTTTAAGCTCTCACGAGGTGGCTCTGGGCTATCAGGACAATGTGGAAGACCCGTCCGTTTGCATAAAGTTTAAGGTCGTACCATCGCCAGTATCGGAATCTGCTGGACAGAAGAAGCTTTATGAGCTTTCGCGAGATAAACCAACCTATTTACTTGCTTGGACGACCACTCCATGGACCCTGCCGGGTAACACCGCCCTAGCGGTAGATGCTGATGCTGATTATGCGGTAGTGGAAGTAGGTGACGAGTATATAGTTTTGGCTTTGGCTCGGCTGGAGTCAGTGGGGCTTGCTGATTACAGGGTGCTGTTAAGATTAAAAGGAAGCGATTTAGCCACAATAACTGGAGTAAATTATGAGCCACTCTATAATCCTCATCAATTTGGTGAAGAGCGGAAGCGTTTAGAGTTCATTAATGAAGATGGCGTATTGGGAGCACCGCGGTTAAAAATACAAAAGCCAAGAGAAAAATTGACCTACAAAGTAATTGATACCGATTTTGTCTCTATGGAAGAAGGAACTGGTATAGTGCATGTAGCTCCTGCCTTTGGTCAGGTTGACTTTGAAGTTGGAATGCACCCCGATTATTGCCTAGATTTTGTCCAACCAGTAGATTTGCAAGGGATTATCACAGGTGACTATCCCTTCTCGGGCAAGTTTGTTAAAGATGCTGACTCGCTGATATTGAAGGATTTGGAAAATAGAGAAGAAGGAAGTTTACTTTTCCGCAGTGAAAAAATCAGGCATACCTATCCCTTCTGCTGGCGCTGTGAGGCGCCCCTCCTCTACTATGCCAAGCAGACGTGGTATATCAGGACGACAGCCGTAAAAGAAGGTCTTATTGCCGGGAACGAGGAGATAAACTGGTATCCGGAGCACATCAAGTACGGACGCTTTGGTGACTGGCTGGAGAATAATGTTGACTGGGCATTTTCCCGGGAGCGCTACTGGGGGACGCCACTCCCGATATGGCGCTGCGAATCCTGCGGCAGCTATGACTGTGTCGGCAGTGTGGAGGAACTCAAGGGTAAGCCTAATGTCAGCGATTTTAAGGAGCCGCTTGATTTGCACCGTCCCTTCGTTGATGAGCTAACCTTTGATTGCCCGAAATGTGAGGGTAAGGGCATGATGAGGCGAGTGCCCGAGGTAATTGATTGCTGGTTTGATTCCGGAGCTATGCCCATAGCCCAGTGGCACTACCCTTTTGAGAATGATACCTTGCGTGAGGACGGGCGATTCCCGGCTGATTATATTTGTGAAGCCGTTGACCAGACCCGCGGCTGGTTCTACAGCCTGCACGCCATATCCACCCTGCTCTTTAATCGTCCCTGTTTCCAGAATGTCATTTGTTTAGGGCACATCCTTGACGCCAAAGGTGAGAAGATGAGCAAGGCTAAGGGGAATGTGGTCGAGCCGTGGGCAGTGATTGATAAGTATGGGGCTGATGCCCTGCGCTGGTACTGCCTTACTGCCTCGCCGCCGGGTAACGTGCGGCGTTTCTCGGAGAAACTGGTCGCCGAGATAACCCGCCGCTTCTTACTCACGCTGTGGAACATCTATTCCTTCTTCGTTATCTATGCCAACATTGACCAGTTCACCCCCAGCGCTGAAGGAGTTTCACCTGAGCAGTCGGAGCTTGACAAGTGGGTTATCTCTGAGCTTAATCAGCTTATAATTGACGTAGATACGGCGCTGGATGGTTATAACCCAACGGAGGCAGGGAGGAAAATAGAGAATTTTGTCAATGACCTGTCCAACTGGTATGTGCGCCGGAGCCGCCGGCGATTCTGGAAGAGCGAGAATGATGCCGATAAACTGTCGGCATATAATACCCTTTATCAATGTCTGGTTACCCTATCCAAGCTACTGGCTCCGTTTACTCCGTTCCTGGCTGAGGAGTTGTATCAAAACCTGGTTCGTTCAGTATTTCCTGAGGCTCCAGATAGCGTTCACCTGGCTGATTTTCCCGTGGCTGATGAGGCTAGAATTGATAAGCAGTTAGCCGCCGATATCCGACTGGCGATGAAAATATCAAGTCTGGGTCGAGCTGCCCGAAGTAAGGCCGGCATCAAGGTGCGCCAGCCCCTGGCGATTAACTTTGTCAGCGTTAGTTCATGGCGGGAACAAAAGTGTTTGGAGAGGGTTAAACCACAGGTACTGGACGAGCTTAATGTAAAAAACCTGGAATTAGTTAGCAACGTAGCTGAGCTTGATAAACCAGGTTATGTGGTTAGTTCAGACGGTGCTTACGGGGTAGCTATCCCTACCGAAATTTCTCCCGCACTGGCGGCTGAGGGGATGGCGAGAGAGATAGTGCATCGGTTACAGACCATGCGCCGCTCGGCGGGATTTGATATTGCCGACCATATTGTTACCTATTATCAAGGCGAGACTTATGTGCGACAGGTAATGGAGGATTTTGCTGACTACATTAAGCAGGAAACGCTATCCCGCCAGCTTGTTGAAGGGGTCCCTGAAGAGGGGGTATTTACCGAAAGCTATAAGCTGGGTGGTTATGATATATTATTGGGAGTAGCCAAACTAGAATGACTTAAAATGGCGGTGGGCTTTCGGCAAGGGTAGCATAAGTAGTACTCTGGCTATCACCCCGCCAGAAGGTTATCTTTACCCTCTGCCCAATCTCGGAATCATGTATGGCTCTCCTCAGTTCCTCAACATTGGTCATTTCCTTATCGGCAAAGGCGACAATAACGTCCCCGGGCTCTAACCCGGCTTCATCTGCCGGACTATTTAAGGTTACCCCTCTAATTAGAACCCCTTTATCTACTTTCAGGCGAAAATACAAAGCTACCGAGCTGTCTACAGAGAGAAGTCCTTCTACTCCCAGCCAGGGACGAACCACATAACCAGTTTTAACCAGTTCCTCAATAATCGGCACCGCCACATTGCTACTTATGGCATAGCCCATACCCTCCACACCGACCTGACTAATCTTGGCACTGGTGATACCAATTACCTCTCCGGACATACTCACCAACGGCCCGCCGCTATTACCCGGATTAATGGCGGCATCGGTCTGAATAAGGTCATATAGCGTTTGTCCGGCAGATACCGGTATAGAAACCTCCAGACCGCTAACAATTCCGGTGGTGGCACCTATCCCCATACCCAGTGAATTACCAATAGTTATTACCCAGTCACCGACCCTCAATCGTGAGGAATCACCTATAGTAGCCGCCGGCAGGTTTTTGGCGTCAATCTTGACTACCGCCAGGTCAGTGAGCGGGTCAGTGCGCACCGTATCGGCAGGAAAAGTCCGGCCGTCATCCAGGGTTACGGTGATGCTCTCCGCCCCTTGCACAACATGGTTATTGGTCACGATAAGCCCGTCTTCATCTACAATCCATCCTGAACCAGCCCCCTCCTGGGTAAACGAGCCGGTGAAAACACTATAGCCGGGAATCCTGGTGTTAATAGCCACTACTGAGGGTTTAACCATGGCTACCACCTCAGCAATATCGGGTAATACCGGGGCCTCGTCGCCTATAGATGGCAGTGAAAAGCCAGGGTCAATTGGGGTAGCGGTAGGGACGGCTGGTGGGCTAGATGGCGGAACCTCTACCTCGGGCAGGGCGCAACTAGCACACAGAAACAGAGATACGAGTATGATAAGACAGGTTAATAGATATTTTACCCTTTTCATTGTGGCTTTATTCTAGCATCCCTGCCAAATTAGTCAAGAATAAACGACCTATTATAAAGATAAAGGGCCAGGTTTTACCCCAGCCCCTCATCTCACTACATATCTATGCCTATATCTACGCCCCGGGCACCTTGGGCAGTTGAGCCAGCGCCTCCTTTATCTTTTCATCGGGATACTCATAGTCCTGAAGTTTACCAGAGAGATAGGCATCATAGGCAGCCATATCAACATGTCCGTGTCCGCTGTGAGCCAGCAGGATAGTTTTTGACTCACCAGACTCCTTACACCTAAGGGCTTCATCAATAACCGCCTTAATGGCATGGTTGGTCTCTGGAGCACTGATAATACCCTCGGTGCGAGCAAAGGTTACCCCGGCCTGGAAGGTGGCCAGCTGGTGCTCAGCCCTGGCTTCAACCAGCCCTAATTTGTGCAGATGGCAGATGATGGGTGCCATCCCGTGATAGCGCAGACCTCCAGCGTGGATGGGAGGGGGAATAAAGCCGTGGCCCAGGGTAAACATCTTGAGCAAAGGGGTAAGACCAACCACATCACCGAAATCATAAGCATAGGGTCCCTTGGTCAAAGTAGGGCAGCTGGCTGGCTCTACATTGATGATACGCAGGTCTGGCTTGGTGCCATCAATCTTATCCTTGACAAAGGGGAGGAACAAGCCGGCGTAGTTGGAGCCGCCGCCGATGCAGCCGACGATAATATCGGGGTAGGCATCCGCCTGCTCCATCATCAGTTTCCTTGTCTCCAGGCCGTTTATGGTCTGGTGTAACAGGACATGATTGAGGACGCTGCCCAGAGAATAATGGGTGTCATCGCGGGACACGCAATCCTCGACTGCCTCGCTGATAGCCAGTCCGAGACTGCCGGGACAGTCAGGGTCTTTAGCCAGCATATCACGCCCTGCCTTGGTATCCGGGCTGGGACTGGGCACACACTTTGCCCCCCAGGTCTCCATCATGACGCGGCGATAAGGTTTCTGGTGGTAGCTGATAGCAACCATATACACCTTTAACTCAATGCCAAAGAACATGCAACCCATAGACAGGGCGCTCCCCCATTGCCCGGCACCGGTCTCGGTGGTCATGCGCTTAATGCCTTCTTGCTTATTGTAGTATGCCTGGGCGACAGCGGTGTTGGGTTTGTGGCTCCCCGCCTGACTTGTTCCTTCATACTTATAGAAAATCTTGGCTGGCGTGTCCAGAGCCTTCTCTAACCGGTATGCCCGGTGCAGGATGGTCGGCCTCCAGGTGTGGTAGATAGCCTGCACTTCTTCTGGTATTTCAATATACCGCTCGGTGCTCACCTCCTGCATGATTAGAGCCATGGGAAACAGGGGTGCCAGGTCATCAGGGGTTACCGGCTTGCCGGTGCCGGGGTGCAGGACTGGCGGTAGCGGCTCCGGCAAATCAGCCTGGATGTTATACCAGGATGTCGGCATGTCTTTTTCATCAAGAATAAACTTGGTTCTTTCCATCTTTTCCTCCTTTAATTTTTAAAATTGGTAAGCCAGTTTTTAATGGTTACGGCCCCCCAAGGGGCCATCTCTGCGATATGATAACCATATTTTGCCTCCTTATTAAAAAACCCCCCGTCCCTTAAAGGGGCGAGAGGTTCGCTTCCGCGGTGCCACCCTTCTTAGTCAACTCCAGCCACTAGAGCCAGTTGACTATCTCTATCAGGTACAGAGATTTACCCCAATACCCTGGGATTTGATAACGCTTCCCTGGCGACAAAGCCTACTTGTCTACCCATTGGAAAACTTTCGGTTTGCAGCTCCCAAGTCCATTCAACTTCAGCACCAGCATCGGCTCACACCTTACCCGACTCTCTGTGCCTCGCTTGAAGCCTACTAGTCTTGTTCCCCGCCTTTACTTTATTCTATTAAAGAATCACTATAACCCAAAATTGATTTTTTGTCAATAGTTTCAAGATTGTAGGGATATGCGAAATAAAAACTTAGAACAAAACTACCAAGTGGGGGGCTTAATGATTGTACCAGCTGCGTCTGTCAATACCGGAGGAAACAAGCTGTCTCTGAGAGCCCTTTCACGGATAGGCCTGTAGAACTTTGCAACCTTAGATAACTCTACACTGTGGCTCCGATGAGGGTGTAGTACGCCTACAGGCAGTCCCAGGTGACTATTTGCAAGCTTTATTGGTTCTACTAGGTCTGAATCACTCGAAATAACCACGGCCATTTCGTACTCTTTATTGAAACCATCAACTAACAGATATGATGCCAAGTTGACATCCGACCCTTTCTCTTTCGTATCCAGCACTTGCACCATGTCTTGGTCTGCTGCAGGTGGCTGAGCCAATGGCCTCCATACAGAGTGAACCATGAATTGTCCCCGGTGAACTGTGAGATTAGGTATGGTTTTTAGTGCCCGAACATAAGTAAGCTGGCGTTGTAATTGTTGAGGGTCCTTAGGATGAGGTATTACATAAGAGGTGAAATATCTTATACGATTGATGCGATGCCCAGGGAGCAACAGTGTACAAAGCTTCGATAGATTGAGCCACCGATACTGGGTTCCCTTAACGCAGTTGTAGTACAGGTTAAAACCATCGACGTAAACATTTGTCTCTAGTTTCATAAGAATAAGAACTAAGCCGCCCGTAGGCGGCTTAGCGCCCTGCCAGCGAACCAACAGGGGAAATTAACTCTCTTACAATAAACATTGTAACAGAAACGCCGGATTTGTCAAGCCCCCATGGTACCTATACAGTGACACTAGGTTTGATACCTACTCATTGACAGAGGGGGCAAATCTGCTAAACTAATCCTATCTAATCCCGAAATACCGGGAGGTAAATAATGACGATAACCAACTTGAAACAGATGCTGGAGGAGACCGCCAAGCGGTATGGGGGAAAGACGGCTGTTGTTTTGGGTGAGCGCAGGTTATCCTACGCCGAACTGGATGAAGCCTCAAATAAGATAGCCAATGCCCTGATAAAAATGGGGGTGGGCAGAGGTGAGCGGGTGATAATACTACTGACTGACACCCCGGAATTCATCATCACCTTTTTTGGTGTAGTCAAGAGCGGTGGTACTACTGTCCGCCTCAACCCCAAGTCAAAGGTTGAGGAATTAGCTTCCTTCATTGACGACTGTCAGCCCAGGGTGCTGGTAACGGAAAGCACGGTCCTGGAGACATTAATGCCAGCCCTACCCAGGTTTAAATCAATTGAGAAGGTCATTGACATAAGCTCCAAGTATCATGAGGGTCAGTTCGTCAGCTACCAGGAGATTATGACCACCAGTTCCCCACAGCGGGTTGAGGCAGAGCCTGAGCCCGGTGATATCGCCGATATTGCCTACACCTCGGGGACTACCGGTATACCTAAAGGGATTGTGCTCCCGCACCATACCTTGACCAAGGGGTCAACTCTGGCCGCCGAGAGCTTTCGGCAGACTGATAAGGATGTAACTATCATGTTTGCCTTACCCCTGTATCATATGTTTGCCCTGGTAATAGATTTGCTGGCACCATTCTGTAAAGGCAGCACCATGGTCATGGTGCCCGGGCTATCTATTGGTGCTCTCACTGAGGCTGCTGAAAAGGAGAAAGGCACCATACTGGTAGAAGTGCCGTCTATTTATGGTCTGGCCATTGAGACGGCACGAAAGGAAGGGGTAAGGAATGATGTAAGCTCCATCCGCCTATGCATCAGTGCCGGCGCCCCCCTGCCCATAGAGACCGCAAAGCAGTTTAAGGAACTTTATGGTCTGAATATTACCAACCTCTGGGGCACCAGTGAAAGCCCGGCCGTTTTTACCATTCAGCCGCTTGATGGCACGGGAAAGGTTGGTGCAGTAGGGCTGATACAGCCCGGGCTGGGGCTGAGGATAGTAGATGAGAATGACCAGAAGCTACCCCGAAATCAAGCTGGTGAGATACTCGTGAGTGGCTGTCTCATGGACGGCTACTATAAAAATCCTGAAGCTACCGCTGAGGTAATAAAGGATGGCTGGTATTATACCGGTGATATTGGCAAGGTTGACGAAGATGGCTATGTGTTTATCCTTGGCAGGAAGAAGGATATGATAATCGTAAGCGGACACAATGTCTATCCGGTTGATGTTGAGGATGTGCTCTACACTCACCCCAAGGTAGCCGAGGTGGCGGTAATCGGGGTCCCTGATAAGACGAGGGGCGAGGCGGTTAAAGCGTTTATCAGCCTGAAGAAAGGGGAGACAGCCACCGAAGCCGAGATTAAGAAATTCTGCCGTGAGCGTCTGGTTGACTACAAGGTGCCTAGAGAGGTGGTATTTATGGAGGCTCTACCCAAAACCGCCAGTGGCAAGATTCGCAAGCAAAGCCTTAGAGATTGACTATCAACCTCACCTCACTATATCATATCCACCACTTGAAGTTAAACAAGACAGGTCAGGCTGGCTGGAGGAGAACTGTACATGAAAAGAAGGGTTGTGGTAACCGGATTGGGAGCAGTGACCCCCCTGGGAACAGGGGTAGAGAAAAGCTGGCAATCTCTGTGCCAGGGGAAATCTGGTATTGGTATAGTGACCAGGTTTGATGCCAGTGATTTTAAGACTCAGATTGCCGGTGAGGCGAATGATTTTAATCCGCTAGATTTTATTGACCGGAAACTGGCCAGAAGGGCAGACCGTTTCACTCACTTGGCTCTAGCCGCCACCCGGATGGCAGTGGAAGATTCCCGGTTAACCATTAACCCTGATAATGCTGACCGGGTGGGGGTGGTAATAGCCACCGCCGCCTGTGGGATAGAAAGCCTGATAAAAAACTATACGTTGTTACTCCAGGGAGAACGCCACCGGGTTTCCCCCTTTTTTGTTCCCAGCTTTCCGGGTAATATGGCCGCCGGGCAGGTTTCCATCCAGTTTGGGGCTAAGGGACCGAACCTGTGCCCGGTAACTGCCTGTGCCGCCGGGACGCATGCCATCGGCGAGGCGGCCAGGATTATTCAGAGGGGCGAGGCTGAGGCAATAATCGCCGGCGGGTCTGATTCGGCAATTAGTCCGCTTATCTTTGCCGGACTGGACGCCGGTGGCTTCACCTCCGCCCGGAATGATGAGCCGGAGAAGGCCAGCCGTCCCTTTGATAAAGACCGCGACGGCTTTGTCTCCAGTGAGGGTAGTGGCACCGTCATTCTGGAAGAACTGGAGTCTGCCCTGAATAGAGGAGCCAGAATCTATGCCGAGGTATTGGGCTACGGCTTAAACAGCGATGCCTATCATATAGTAGCCCCCGACCCTGAGGGCGAAGGTGCCGCTAGGTGTATGAAAATGGCACTCAATGATGCCGGCATTTCTACTGATAAGATTGAGTATATTAATGCTCATGGCACATCAACGGTGCTAAACGACCTATCTGAAACCAGGGCGATAAAGAAAGTCTTCCAGGGACTGAGTAAGCAGATACCGATAAGCGCTAACAAATCAATGATAGGTCATTTATGGGGGGCAGCCGGAGCGGTGGAGGCAATATTTAGTATCCTGACTATCACCCAGGGCATTATCCCGCCCACCATCAACTATGAGACCCCAGACCCCGAGTGTGACCTCGATTATGTGCCCAATGTAGCCAGAAAAGCTAAGGTAAGGGTAGCCCTTTCCAATTCCTTTGGTATTGGCAGCACCAATGCCACCTTGATTTTTGGTCAGTTCCCCTCACAGTAAAGTCACCGCTTTTTGTAATCTCATTTGCAATGTATAGAAATATAGGCTATGATTTTACATAGCCAAACTAGGTATTTTATAGGGGAGGTAATTTAGATGCCCCAAAGGCGTGAGTTAATGAAGGGTAACGTGGACTCCTTACTCCTCTGCTTGATATGTCAGCAGCCGATGTATGGCTACCAGATTATTAAGGAACTGGGGAGAAGGAGCCAGGGCTACTTCCAATTTAAGGAGGGCACCCTTTATCCAGCTCTCCACCGCATGGAAAGAGCCGGATTAATCCGAGGTAAGTGGCAGGTACTGCCCACCGGACAGCAAAGAAAGTATTATCATATTACTGAAAAAGGTCTGTCTATCCTGGTAGAGAAAAAGGGTCAATGGCGGGATTTCCTGGCTGCCATGAACCTGATTATTCAACCGGCTAGTGTTGAGGTAGGAAAGTGACCACCACTCTGGCTCATTACTTAAATGATGTTAGAGATAACCTGAGGCTTGACCTCTCCACAGAGAGGGAAGTTATAAATGAGCTTGAGACGCACATTGAGGATAGACTCCAGGAGATGAGACAGGCCGGGCTATCAGAGGAGGAAGCAGCTAATACCTGTGTGAAACTCTTAGGCTCGGCTAAGTTGGTCGCCCGTCAGATATATGAAACTCATAGTCAGGGCAGCTGGAGGCAAGCGTTATTAGCCTCAATGCCCCACCTGATTTTTGGTCTATTGTTTGCTTTGAATTGGTGGCAGGGTATTGGTTGGTTATCAATTACGCTCGTCTTAGTCCTCAGCATGGCCATTTATGGCTGGTGGCACGGTAAACCAACCTGGCTTTTCCCATGGCTGGGTTATTCCTTGCTGCCGGTAGTGGTGGCTGGCCTTCCCCTACTTTATCTACCTAAAGGGTGGTCGTGGTTGGCAATAGTCCTCTATATCCCGCTAGCGCTATGGTTAGTATATTCTATTATAGTTCAGACCATAAAGAGAGATTGGTTATATAGCTCCCTAATGCTGTTCCCGATACCTATCATCATCGGTTGGTTTTTAGCTGTGGAGTTGGAGGGGAAATTTCCTGAGTTTAGCATACAGCACCTCCACGATTTTGCTCCCTGGATTGGGCTAAGCTTTTTAGCTTTAGCCGCAGCAGTGGCTGCATTCTTCCGTTTGAGACAGCGCTGGTTAAAGATAGTCATACTAGTAGTATCGGGGCTGTTAACTTTAACCATGGTGGCCTATTATCCTGATGGTAGGCTCAGTCTGTCTGCCTTTTTGGTGCTAATGCTAGTGATGCTGGGGCTTTTCTTAAGCCCGGCATTGATAGAACGAAAGATAAGAAAAAGAGATGTGATACCGAGAGGGGGTTGGTGACGCCAGAGGTAGTCATTATTACTGACAGCATAGCTTGCCTCACCAGGGAATTGGTTGAGCAGAATGGGATATGACACGTCTATTGTCGCCGTAAAAAGTTAAGGGGTGTTACTGAATGATACTCAATGCGATTATAGCCGTAGTTATTGGTTATCTGCTGGGTTCCATCCCCTTCGCCTATATTGCCGGTCGCCTCAAAAGGGGGGTTGATGTTCGGCAAGTAGGCGGCGGTAATGTGGGCGCTTTAAACGTCATGCGGGAAGTAGGGGTCGCCGCCGGTTTTGCTGTGCTCGCTGCTGACGTAGCCAAGGGTTTAGTAGCCGTGTTTGTTGCCCGCTGGCTGGGTCTCCCCTTGATATGGGTTCTTGTTGTTGGATTTACCACCGTAGCTGGACACAACTGGCCTGTTTTTCTGAGATTTAGGGGAGGCAAAGGGGGAGCTACCATCATGGGGGTGCTCCTTGCCCTAACTCCCCGCGAGTTTGCCATTAGCTTCGCTATAATAGCAATAATCGTCATCATCACTAGCAATCCTACGCTGGGAATAGGCATCGGGCTGGCTTTCTTACCCTTGATTATCTGGCAATTCAATGGCTCAGATATGCTCATCATCTATTCTCTAGCGCTGGCTGTTTTTCTGGGTATCAGACATTTCGCCACGTCCAAAAGAGCCGCGGCCAGCGTCGGCAGTAAAAAGGAGTTTATTTTCGATAGAAAGTATCACTTCTGGCAAGTAAGGAAAAAGTGGTAACAAGGCATATTTGTTGCTGGTTTCATAAACAGGAGTCAGATGAAGAAAGTAGCCATTGTGACCGATACCACTGCCTGCATTCCTCGGGAGCAGGTGGACAAGTATGGCATTGAACTGGTGCCACTACACATTATTTTCGGAGACAAGACCTATCGGGATGGCATAGACATAAGCCCCACTGAGTTTTACGCCCTTCTCAGGCAGGCGAAGAGGCTTCCCACTACCTCAGGCTCTTCACCCGGCCCCTTCCTTGAGGCTTATGGTAAAGCCAGCCAGAGAGCGGCTAGTATTCTCTGTATCACCCTCTCGGCCAAGTTCAGCGGGATGTTTAACTCCGCCCGGCTGGCTAAGGAGATGGCACAAAAAGCTCTCCCCGATGTAGAGATAGAGGTGCTTGATTGTGGGACGGCCGCCGCCGCTCAGGGACTTATTGTTCTGGCAGCGGCTAAAGCAGCAACTCAGGGGAAAAACCTAACCGAGGTAGTGGAAACGACCCGGGGAGTAACGCAACGGGTAAATCTATTTGCCACCCTGGATACCCTTTACTATCTGGTCAAAGGGGGTCGTGTGCCCAAAGCCGCCGCCTTAGCCAGTTCACTGCTTAAGATTAAGCCCATTTTTACCATCAACAGCGGTGATGCTCATCCCGTCACCAACGCCAGAACTATGGCCGGGGCAATAAAACGCATATCAAAGATAATGGTGCAAAAAGTAATTAAGGGGCAACCGCTTCATGTGGTGGTGATGCACGCTGACGCCCTGGATAAAGCCGTAGCCCTCAGCAACCGTATTTCCTCCCAGTTCGACTGTGATGAGCTTATCATCACTGAATTTACCCCGGTAATGGGGGTTCACACCGGGCCGGGATTAATCGGGGTCGCTTTTTATAGCGGGGATTAGGGACTGCCTAGCCAAATGAAGTAAAACATTCTATAATCAGGGGTATGGAACATACCCAGCTTGTTTCCGATGTGCAGCGGTTGACTGAGAGCCTGGGGCAGCTCCCTGAGCCAGTAGCCAAGCCACCATTTATTGTCGTTAGCGGCCTGCCCGGCACCGGAAAATCCTACTTCTGCAACCAATTAGCCCGGAGGCTACCATTTGTAATTCTGGAAAGCGACGCTTTGCGCAAGGCTCTTTTCCCTTCGCCAGACTATAGCTCATCGGAGAGTTCGCACCTTTTCCAGACTATTCACCTTCTCGTTGAACGGCTACTGAAAAGAGGGGTTCCCCTTATTTTAGATGCTACCAATCTATCGGAGCGATATCGTGAGCACCTTTATAGCATCGCTTACCGTTTGGACGTCAAGTTAATCCTGGTGCGAGTTGAGGCACCACCCGAGGTAGTGCAAGAACGGCTTAAAGCCAGACAAGCAGAGATGAACCCGATGAATCAATCTGGTGCCGACTGGGCAGTTTACCAGAAGATGAAGCCCTCGGTTCAGAAAATCCGGCGCAACCACTTCGCGGTGGATACTTCCCGGGATATTACCCCGGTGCTGGATAAAATTGTGAGAGAGGTGAGGCGTTAAGGAATGTTTATCTACCCTATCCCCTGTATCCCCTTCCCCTTCAAAGGGGAAGGGGAAGATAAAGAAAGAGGGGCTACCGCCCCTCTTAAACTACCCTTAATAAACAATTTACATTAGTAAGTGAAAGGAGACGCAAGGTGGAGATTAAGGTCATAGTTGGTGATATTGATAAAACTAAAGCCGGGGCTATTATAGTGAGCCTTCTTGAGGGAGTGGAACGCCTTGATGGCGACATAGCTACTATAGACAAGGCTTTGGATGGGGCTATCTCTCAGCTTATTAGCCAGGGCGAGATTAAAGGTAAGCTTAACGAGATTACTATCATCCATAGCCTGGGTAAGCTCCCCGCCGACCGGGTGGCAGTTGCTGGCCTGGGTAAGCAGCCAGAGCTATCTCAGGATAGAGTCCGGGGAGTAGCAGCTGAGACTTGCCGACAGTTACGGCAGAAGGGTGTAGATAGTATTGCCACCACTGCTCTAGGGGCGGGGACAGCCGGTATAAGCCCGGAGGCGGCGGCTCAAGCCGTAACCGAGGGCGTCCTGCTTGGTGTCTACTCATTTCGTAGGCATATAACCGCAGAAGCTGAGTATGGTGAGATTAAGCAGTTCTTGATAGTAACCAGTCACCAGGCAGAGCGAGCCGTCCTGGAGCAAGGATGCCATAAGGGCAGGATACTAGCCGAGGCAACCAATCTGGCTCGTGATATGGTTAATGAGCCAGCCAACTATATGACACCCAGTCATATGGCCGATACCGCCACGAGGCTGGCGGAAACCTATGGGCTTGAAATCAGTGTTCTGGAGCGGGAACAGATGCAGGAGTCAGGTATGGGAGCGCTGTTAGGGGTGACTCAGGGGAGCCGGCAACCACCTAAATTTATTGTTCTCCGTTACCACGGGAGTGATTCTACTGAAATTGATATGGCGTTGGTGGGCAAGGGAATAACCTTTGATTCCGGGGGTATTTCAATAAAGCCATCACAGGGAATGGAGGAGATGAAGGGGGATATGGCGGGAGGGGCAGCGGTTATGGCGGCCATAAGCGCCATTGCTCAACTTAAACCGAAGATTAATGTCATGGCGGTCATCCCTGCTGCCGAAAATCTGCCCGGTGGCAATGCTATAAAGCCAGGAGATGTTCTGACCGCAATTAATGGTAAGACTATTGAGATTATCTCCACCGATGCTGAGGGACGGCTTATTCTAGCTGACGCTCTAGGCTACGCTAAGAAGCTTGGCGCCAAGCTTATGGTTGATGTGGCTACTCTAACCGGAGCCTGTAGAGTAGCTTTGGGTGATATCTGTAGTGGCGCCTTTGGTAATAATCAGGAGCTGGTGGATAAGGTAATTGCGGCTGGGGCTGAAGCCGGGGAGCTTATCTGGCAGATGCCGATGTATGAGCAATATAAGGAGCAAAATAAGAGTGATGTCGCCGATATTAAGAATACCGGCGGCAGGTATGCCGGGGCTATTACCGCCGCCCAGTTTCTGGCCGAGTTTGTTGGTGACACCCCCTGGGTTCATCTGGATATTGCTGGCCCCAGCATGAGCGACAAGGAGCGAACCTACCTGGTTAAAGGAGCTACCGGGGTGCCGGTTCGCACCCTGGTGAACCTTGCCCTGTCTCTCGCTAAATAATAAACAGCCAAGGAGGTGAAGCATGAAGGTTGTAGTTCCACTGGCAGAGGGGTTTGAAGAGATTGAATTTTCCACCATCGTTGATATTCTACGGCGGGCCGGGATAGCGGTTACCGTTGCCGGGCTAAAGGAAGGGGGCATTGATGGCGCCCATGGCATTAGGGTAACCCCCGATACCCTGATAGATAAGGTGAGTGCCGATGATTTTGATGCCATTGTCCTTCCCGGGGGCAACCCGGGCTATGTCAATCTAGGCAAGAGTGAAAAGGTATTAACGCTGGTGAGAGAAATGCACGAAAAGAACAAGTATGTTACCGCAATATGTGCTGGCCCGTCGGTGCTGGCTAAGGCAGGCGTAATTCAAGGCAAAAGGGCGACTATATTTCCCGGAATGGAAGGTACTTTGACCGGGGCTCAACCCAGTAAGGAGAGGGTGGTTATTGATGGCAGGACTATCACCAGCCAGGGGCCGGGGACAGCGATGGAGTTCGCCATCAAGCTGGTCGAGGTACTGGCGGGCAAGAGCAAAGCAGAGGAAGTAACCAGGAGCACCCTAGCCAAATTCAAGCCCTAAAATCAAGCCAGCACACAAATTTCGTTTCAAAATCGGCACTATAGTCAACAAATAATCTCTTTAAAGGCTGCTAACTGTGTGGTAAAATGTTATAAGGGGTAAGGTTTGGGGAAGGAACTGAGAAGTAGAATTTGGACATAAGCTGTATCGTTCTTGCCGGTGGCAAGGGCTTGCGCTTGGGACAGAGCAAGGCGTTAGAAGTTATTGGCAACAGCAGTTTGCTGCAAAGGGTAGTATCTGGCCTTAGCTTTCTTAATAGTAACATTATTATAGTTACTGCTCCCAATCAATCTTTTTCACAGCTTATTGACTACCCAAAGTTGAGAATAATAACCGATATTTACCCAGATAAAGGTCCCTTAGGCGGCATCTATACCGGATTAACGGCATCAGATTCATTCTATAACCTTGTTGTCGCCTGTGATATGCCTTTCCTAAACCAGTCCCTGCTACGTTACATGATACAGATTTCGTCTAGCTCTGACCTGGTAATTCCGCAATTGGGGAATATGGTGGAACCGCTCCACACCGTTTACTCCAAGGGCTGCCTAGCTCCCCTGGAAGGGCTGCTCAAGCAGGGCAATCTGAAAGTTAGCCAGCTTCTCAACTTGGTTAGGGTAAGGTATGTAGACGCTGCGGAGATTAACCGGTTTGACCCCAAACACTTGAGCTTTTTCAACATTAATACTGAAGCTGATTTGGAGACGGCGAGGGGACTAGCCAGTGGAGACGGGAGCAATGATAAGCGTTGAACAGGCCTTGGAGAAAATTCTTGGCTTTGTAGATATTCTAAATGACGAAGAGAGGTCTATCCTGGACTGCCTGGGGCAGGTTCTGGCTGAGGATATATACTCCAATATTGATGTTCCCCCGCTGGATAATACGGCTATGGATGGCTACGCCGTTCAATCCAGGGACACTCATAGGGCTAGCCGAGAGTCCCCCCGATTTCTACGGGTTACTGATACGGTGGCGGCTGGCTCCATTTCCAGGTTTAAGTTAGAACCAGGCACAGCTATCCGCATTATGACCGGAGCCGCCATCCCCAAGGGTGCCGATAGTGTAGTCAAATTTGAGGATACCGATGAGGCTCATCGTAAGGGGTCGGCTACTGAGATAGGCATTTTAGTTGAGGTAGAGCCGGGCAAGGATATTCGTCGGGCCGGTGAAGACATTGCCAAAGGGTCATTAGTATTACGCCGAGGGGTAATAATCAGACCCTCAGAAGTTGGCGTTTTGGCTTCATTGGGGCGTAGTGTAGTCAGGGTTATCCGCCGCCCTATGGTAGCTATTTTAGCCACCGGAGATGAACTGGTAGACATTAATCAACCTCTGCCGGCAGGTAAAATATACAATAGCAATACTTATAGCCTGGCGGCTCTGGTTCGGCGCTACGGCGGCATTCCCAAGCTCCTGGGGATAGCCCTGGATAGTGAAGAGTCGGTAGTAACCGGGCTCAGCCACGGGCTGGATGCCGATATGCTGATAACCACCGGCGGTGTCTCTGTCGGCGACTATGATGTAGTCAAGGATGTTTTGGCTAAACAGGGTGAAATTGATTTCTGGACAGTTCGGATGAAACCGGGGAAACCCCTGGCCTTTGGTATGATTAGAGGGCGTGACCCGGCGGGCGGAATTAAAAACATACCCCACCTTGGTCTACCCGGCAATCCGGTCAGCTCTATGATTACCTTTGAGCTATTTGTTCGCCCGGCTGTCCTTAAAATGATGGGTAAGAAAAATTTGACCAAGCCTACTGTAGAAGCCGTGATAGAAGAACCTATGGTAAACAATGATGGGCGCCGCATCTTCGCCCGGGCGGTAGTTGAAAAGAGGAATGGTCAATACTTCGCTCGGCTAACCGGTCCTCAGGGTTCGGGAATTTTAACCTCCATGACCCTAGCCAATGGGTTGGTGATTGTTCCCGAGGATAAGCCCGGGGTGAAGAAAGGGGATACAGTCCAGGTAATGATGCTAGATTGGAGTGAGGAGTAAGCTTTGATATTTGAGGCTTCAGAGTTCATTTTCAAACCACCATCGGCAATATCTCGGGCGCGACGCATTCTGATTAAACCCAGCGCCTGTTATCCGGTATCATACCCGATGACTACCAGTCGGGATATACTGTCGGTGGTAATAAACGGTATCAGGCAGGTCAGTGATGCCGATATTCTTATCCTTGAAGGCACCCCTGGTGGCGAACCAATCTACCCGATATACCAGGCCTTAGGTTACAATTTCCCCCGGGTGTTGATGCTGGATGTGAAGGACTGCATCTGGGTGGAGGTAGATAACCCTCTACCCAAGCCCTTGGCGGTACCAACTTTCTGGATACCTAACGTTATCCTGTCCAGCGACTACCTGATAACAGTGGCTCCGTTAAAGGTGATTAATGGTAGAGGCAGTCTTAGCATAATGAACCTGCTCACCACTCTGCCCAGCAGCAAGTATAATGGCGAGGCAAAAGGTGGCTGGAGGGCGCTTCGTAGTCTGGGGATTGACAAGGTAGTGGCTGACCTCTACTTTACTCTACCCTTCGACCTGGGAATTATAGAAGGTCGCCAGAAATTCGTTAGCCAGGATGACCCCACTCAGGGAGAAGTTGAGGAGTATGGCAAGATATTTATTGGTGAGCCTTATGAGGTGGATTGCGAAGCTTCGGAGATACTAGGGCTTACGACAAGGTATCTCGACTTGATTAGGGTCGCCAAGGTAGATTTTGAGACCTAAATTCTTACTATAAATAGTTTTGTGGATAAAGAAAATTCAAGCACTGAACAAGTTAGCCAGCGCTGGTTTATTGATTTAGACTGGCACGAACAGCGTAACCGCTCATTTCTTGCCCTGGCTCAAAGGTACCTGTGCCCCAAGTGCCGTGAGCAGTTAAAGGGAGGGATGGCAGCGGCTGACCTTTTGACTGTCATTAAAGATTGCTGCTCCCAGACGCCGGGTTTTATTACTGATAAGTTACCTGTTTTAGATAGTATATTTCGCCTTTTCCTGGCTAACGGCAATCAACCCCTTGACGTGGAGGAATTGGGGAAGCAGTTAAGTGAATGGCGGGGTGGAGATACCTACCGCACCTCACCTGAGATTCTGTCTCGCCTCCTCGAGAGTGACCAATTCTACGGGCTGGGGCAGGTTAAAGAGTCGAGCCTTATGTGCCAATCATAGCACGGCTAATACCTTATACCAAAGCCGGAGTAACTCCCGGTATATTCTGACCAGTTGATTACTACCTTTTCTACTGTAGCTGCCGGCGGTCCGACCTTAAGGTAGTCAATTAGCTCTTGTAGCTGCTTTCTTTCCCCTTCGGCGTTTACCTCCACGGCTTCCCCACCGGGCAGGTTGCGCACATAGCCGGTTAGACCCAGCTCGGTAGCTCGTCGGGAGGCGAAGGCACGGAAGAAAACGCCCTGAACATAGCCATATACTATTACCTGAACCGAGGCTAACTCAGTCATTATCTCACTTTATCTCGGGATGAGCCTTAGCAGGAAGTGATGCCTATCCAATCTGTTTAAACCTTGCTGGTGAGCCAGCTCGATAGCCTCCTGGAACTCCTGCCTATTTACCGGACGCGCCAGCTGCGGTATATCGAAGGCTTTATGGCAGGGGTGATACTGAGCCATAATGTTCAGGTAGGTATTGGTAGAGACCTCTTGTGCCAGGAAACGCACCACCCCCTGAGTTCCCGCCAACCGGTTAGGCAGCACCAGGTGCCGCACCAGAAGACCCCGCAGGGCTACACCCCGCTCATCTAGCTGAAGGTCGCCCACCTGACGGTGCATTTCCCTGATGGCGTCTTTATTTACCTGGGGATATTCCTCTATCCCCGATAACTGCTCGGCGGTCTTTTCATCGGAATACTTCATATCCGGCATATAGATGTCAACAATCCCATCCAGCAACTTCAGGGTCTCCACTGAATCATAGCCGCCGGTGTTATAGACCAAGGGTAGATGAAGCCCCCGGCTCACTGCCAGCTCCAGAGCCTCTAAAATGTAAGGCATTACATGGGTTGGGGAGACCAGATTTATATTGTGACACCCGTTTGCCTGGAGGGAGAGCATCATCCCGGCCAGCTCTTCAGCGCCAACAGGACTGCCTTCACCTAACTGGCTTATCGTATAATTCTGACAGAAAATGCATCGCAGATTACAGTAGGTGAAAAAGATGGTTCCCGAGCCATGCTCACCTACCAGAGGCGCTTCCTCGCCAAAGTGGGGCCCATAGCTGGAAACCACGACCTGCTGGGTAACACGGCACTTTCCGCTTTCACCAGCTAAGCGATTAACCCGGCAATGGCGAGGGCAAAGGCAGCACTCCTCCAGTATTGCTTTGGCTTTCTCAACCCTGGCCTTTAACTCTCCAGTACTATGAAGCTGTTGGTAAGCGGCTATCTCTCTTACTCCTCTTCCTTGCCTTCCTTCTTTCCCTTCCTAATTACTTCAACAGTCACCGGAGGTGCCAAGATAGTATCCGCCGATATTTTCTTGGCATCCTTTTTGGATTTCTTTGGTTCTCTATGTCGGTAATCTCGTCTCCCCATAGTAACCCCTCTATTTGAGTAGCGGACTAATTGTTCTAATTGAAGTTTAGCAAAGGAGGGCTATTCTGTAAAGTTAGCTGAGAATCTTTCCAATGCTGAGCGAGCCGCTTCAGTCTCGGCCGATTTCTTACTTTTGCCTGAACCCTTTCCCAGCACTATATCACCGGTTCTCACCTCAACAGTGAATCTCCTAGCGTGGTCTGGACCCACTGCTTCTATTACATGGTAGACCGGTGCCGACTGCCCCCCAGCCTGAATAAGCTCCTGCAGTTGCGATTTATAATCAACCCCCACCCCCTGGCTAACTACTTCCTCTAGCTCTTTGCTGAATAACCTCAGGATAAAGTCGCTGGCGGCAGCTGAGCCCTGGTCAAGGAAAATAGCGCCTATCACTGCCTCTAAAGTCCTGGCCAGGTTAGCCGGCTTACGCCGCCCACCGCTAGCCTCTTCTCCCTTTCCCAGATAGAGGTAGTCACCAAGCCTAACGGTTCGGGCAATACGAGCCAGGGTATCTTGACAAACCAGAGCCGCCCGGAGCTTGGTCATCTCCCCCTCGGTGAAGTGAGGAAAGTTCTGATACAACCTTTCCGCAACTACCAGACCCAAAACGGCGTCACCCAAAAATTCAAGCCTTTCGTTAGAGACTAGGGCAAAGCCAGGGTTCTCGTTAATGTAGGAGCGGTGAACCAGGGCTCGCTCCAGCAGGGATGGGTCATTAAAGGAGACGCCCAGAATTTCTTGCCAAGCAACTAAATCAGCCAAAGCTATGGCTTCCTTTCCTAAAAATAGCGTCGTAGCTTAGCATAAATGGTCAGGCCAACTATGTCAATTATCTGAATTTATCAACCTCACCCCCTTAATCCCCCTCTCCTTGGTAAGGAGAGGGGGAATGATTATTTTTGAAGGGGCTTCGCCCCTTCAACCTACCCTTTATGCTTTCTTCTTGAAGCTTTCCATCAGTAGTCAGGGGAGTTTTAGAGGGGCAACGCCCCTCTTACAATAATTATCTTCCCCTTCCCCTTGATAAGGGGAAGGGGATAAAGGGGATAGGGTTACCAAATATTTTCAAATTACCCCTTATTGTCGTAGATATAACTACATGCTATAATGTTGACGTGCTGGGGAATAGTCTAGCGGTAGGACGGCGGACTCTGAATCCGTTAGGGTAGGTTCGAATCCTACTTCCCCAGCCATTCGGGACAGTTCCCGAACCCTGCTCTCTACCAGCTATCAAGC
>CAZCLE010000013.1:0-25675 GCA_964499445.1 uncultured Dehalococcoidales bacterium | reverse complement strand
TTATTGACCATGAGTATAAGGTTGAGGGTGAGCTTAGAAAAGAGGTTAACCTTAATATCAAACGGCTCATCGAGATTGGTAGCTATCGAGGTATCAGGCATCACCGTAGTTTGCCGGTTAGAGGTCAACGAACGCGAACCAATGCCCGTGCCAAGCGTGGTCCTCGCAAAACTGTAGCTGGTAGAGGGCAGAGGCGCGGTACGGCTAAGAAGTAACTAGGCTAAAATAATTGGCGAGGAGAGCAGCATGCCAGAGAAGAAGCGAACTAAAGCCAGAAAACGAGAGCGCAAATCCATCCCTGCTGGGAGAGCCTATATCCAATCTACTTTCAATAATACTATAGTGACTCTTACTGACCCCCAGGGGAATGTTATTGCTTGGGGGAGCTCAGGAACAACCAGGTTTAAGGGTTCACGCAAAGGCACTCCGTATGCGGCTCAATTGGCAGCTCACGATGCCGCGCGTAAAGCTATGGAGCATGGCTTGCGCCAAGTAGAGGTCTATGTTAAGGGACCCGGCAGTGGGCGTGAGGCGGCTATCCGTTCTCTCCAGAGTTCAGGGCTTTACATTACCAGTATTACCGATGTAACTCCTATCCCCCATAATGGTTGCCGCCCACCTAAAAGAAGGCGGGTGTAGAGGGTAAAGAAATGGCAAGATATACAGCAGCGGTTTGTCGGCTATGTCGCCGAAGCGGTGAAAAATTAATGCTTAAAGGTAGTAAGTGTATGTCTCACTGTACGATGGATAGGCGCTCGAAGCCACCGGGACAGCAGATTAGTCGGGGTCGGCGTCAGCGGCTTTCTGACCGTGGTCTCCAATTAAGGGAGAAGCAAAAAGCCCGCTATACCTATGGAATTCTGGAGAGGCAGTTTAGACGGCTTTTTGCCCAAGCCGAGAGGCAGTCAGGTATCACCGGGGAAAATCTACTAGTGCTGATGGAGAGGCGGCTGGATAATGCAGTCTATCGTTTAGGCTTCGCCGACTCTCGCTCTCAGGCTCGTCAGCTAGTTCAACATGGGCATATCATGCTTAACGGTCGCAAAACTGATATTCCCTCCTGTCTGGTTAAAGAGAACGATACGATTAGCTGGAAGGAGGAAAGCACCAAAACTGAGTATTATAAACAACTGGCTCAGACCATTGAGAGCAAGTCGGTTTTGAGCTGGTTAAGCCTGGATAAGGAGAACCTGGTTGGGCAGGTTATATCTCTGCCTACCCCTGATGACATTGAGGCTAAATTTGCCGGAAAAAGTATAGTAGAGTATTACTCGCGATAAACTGGACGATAGGGAGGTTGTGCTTTGTCTCATTTAGCTATAGCTAAGATTGAGTGTGTTGAAACTAGGGATAACTTTGGACGATTCTTAGTTGAGCCATTAGAAAAGGGTTTTGGTACTACCCTGGGTAATGCCTTACGCCGAGTGTTGCTGGCTTATCTTCCCGGGGCAGCCGTGACTCGGGTCAGGATTGAGGGAATTCAACACGAATTCTCTACTATTCCTTATGTGAAGGAAGATACCACCGAGTTTTTGCTTAACGTTAAAGCATTGAGGTTGAAACCCGTTTCCGGTCAACCAAGTAAACTAACACTGGAAGTGGAGGGAGAGGGACGAGTTTGTGCTGCTGACATTAAGCCATCAACTGACTTTGAAATTGCCAATCCTGAGCTTTATCTGGCTACCTTAGATTCGCCTGAAGCTAGACTTTATGTGGAGTTTGATGTTGAATTGGCTCAGGGCTACAGGGTAGCTGAGTCCAGTGATAACCTGCCTATAGAAACAATTCCCGTGGATGCCATCTTTACTCCAATGCGCAAGGTTAACTTTACCGTTGAACCAACTCATGGTGGCCGAGAGACTGGCTACGAGCGACTATATCTGGAAATGTGGACCGACGGCACTATATCCCCTGCCGACGCCATTAGCCAGGGGGCTAATATTCTGGTGGAACAGCTGGCTCCGTTTATTGACTACACTAGGATTTCTCAGGTAGAGGGGGAGGAATTCATTCGCTTATCTATTCCTGAGGAGAAATATAATATGCCAGTGGAGCAACTGGACTTATCAGTGCGCACTATGAATTGCTTACGGCGCACTGGCATAGATACCGTGGGAGAAATCATAAGTAAAGGGGAGAAGGAGCTACTTGAGCTACGGAATTTCGGGCAGAAGTCAAAACAAGAGCTAGAGGAACGCCTCAATGCCTTAGGGCTGTCCCTTACCCCCCAGAGCGAGGATTCAACCCCGCCAGTTAAAGAAGAGGAGAAAGAGGAAAAGTCGGTTGGGCAGGAGGAGACAGCTGATTTAGCCACTCCAGAAATGGGTGTGGAGACGGAAAGCCTGGTTGAGAGTGAAGAAAGAGCGGGAGAAAGTCAACCGGCAGAATGAGAATGGAGATAGATTGTTTATTAAGGTATCGGTAACATGAGGCATAAAGTAGCCGGTAGAAAATTTGGCAGGCCTACAGGTCACCGCAAGGCGATGTATCGTAACCTGGTGACTGACCTGCTAAGCTATGAGAAGATTACTACCACTGAGGCCAAGGCTAAGGAAGTGCGAGGCCTGGCGGAGAAGATGATTACCTTGGGTAAGGAGGGTGGACTTCACTCCCGCCGCCGGGCACTGTCATTTATTATAGATAAAAAAGTAACCGAGAAGGTATTTGATAAGCTTGCCCCGAGATATGCTGAGCGCCCCGGTGGATATACCCGTATCATTAAGTTAGGACCTAGATTAGGTGATGGGGCAGCTATGGTTCAGCTTGAGTTGGTAGAGTAAGTAAAGGAAGGCTATCAACTTGGCAACGACCACTAAGATGGTATTAATTATGGAATATGATGGCACACACTATCACGGCCTCCAGCTTCAGGCTAATCTGCCTACTATTCAAGGGGAGACGGAAAAAGCACTGTGGAAGCTTACTGGAGAAAGAACCCGGGTGATGGCAGCCAGTAGAACTGATGCCGGAGTTCATGCTAAGGGACAGGTGGTTAGCTTCAAGACCAGGTCGCCGCTCCCTCCGCAGACATTTATTAACGGGCTGAACTACTATTTACCCATGGATATTGCGGTTAAGGCAGCGCACAGAGTAGATGATTCGTTTAACGTTAGGCGCGGTGCTCTCAGCCGGGAATATAACTACTATATATTAAATAGCCTGACCCGGTCTCCAATCAGGGGAGGTTTTTCTTATCTGGTTACCGGACACCTAGACATTGAAGCCATGAATCAGGCGTGTCAGGCTCTTATCGGTGAGCATGACTTTGCCTCATTTGCCAGCTCTATCGAGGGCAATATAAAGACCACGGTAAGGAGAGTAGAGCGAGCCGAAATGGAGAGGAACGGAGACATGACTATTTTTAATATGGTGGCTAACTCCTTTCTCCCCCATCAGGTGCGCAATACCGTAGGCGCCCTAATTAGAATCGGCTTGGGCAAGATGAGTGTCGATGAGTTTCATAGTCTAATTGAAGCCAAGAAGCCCGGACTAGCCGGACCAACGGCTCCTGCCTGTGGACTGTGCCTCATGCAGGTAAATTATCCACGTCCTTTCGGGGGAGAGATATAATGAAAACCTATTCCACCAAGGCATCTGAGATTGAACGGCAGTGGCACATTATTGATGCCTCAGATAAAATCTTAGGCAGGCTGGCCACCCAAGCGGCTCACCTGCTTATGGGCAAGCACAAACCAATTTTCTGCCGTCACCTGGATGTAGGCGATTTTGTGGTGATTATCAACGCTGACAAGGTTCGGGTTACCGGTAACAAGGCTAAACAGAAACTCTATTATCGGCATTCAGGTTATCCCGGGGGACTCAAAAGTGTCAGTTTAGAGAAAATGATGCAGGATAATCCTACCCGGGTGATTGAGCATGCCGTCAAAGGTATGTTGCCTCACAACCGCCTGGGTGCTAATATAAGGAAAAGGCTTAAGGTCTATGTTGGTGATGTTCACCCTCACCGGGCTCAAACCAAGGCTACCTCAGCCAAGGCAACAGCCAAGGAGAGTTGAAGAGAGGCGAAGCCTCTCTTATATAACCGATTCTCTCTCCCTTGTGAAGGGAGAGAGATAAAGAGGGAGGGTTACCTAATAGAAAGCTAAATAGGATAAGGTTCAAATGAAAAAGCAAGATTACTTTCCGGGGACAGGTAGACGCAAGACGGCTGTAGCTCAGGTAAGGCTATCACCGGGCAATGGTGCCATTATTATCAATGGCACGCCCTACGAGGAGCTGTTCCCCCGTCCTGAGCACCGCCGCACCATACTGCAGCCCCTTTTCGTTACCGAGAGTCTTGATAAGTATAATGTGGTGGTTAAGGTAAACGGGGGTGGCGTATCGGGGCAGAGTGGTGCCATTTCTCACGGCATTGCCCGAGCCCTGTTACGAGCCGATGAAAGCCTTAAAGCGGCGCTGCGCCAGAACGGACTGCTTACCCGGGATTCCCGGGCTAAGGAGCGAAAAAAGCCCGGTCTCAAGCGGGCCCGCAAGGCACCGCAGTATACGAAGCGGTAAGAATCTGCTGAGTAAAACAAAACCTGAAAATATATCGGAATGTCTTAGATTAAGGTAGTTCATTAATTACTACCTTGGCAATTATGATATAATCTCATCGCATGTAAGGAAATAAAAGGGGATGATTTATAATGGATAAATTAGAAAAAGAGTTTAATTATTACGTGGAACATCAAGACGAACTTGTTAAAAAGTACAATGGTAAATTCATCGTAATAAAGGATTGCGATGTTATTGGTGCATTTGACTCAGAATTAGAAGCTATTGAAAAGACTGCGGAACAGCATGAATTAGGCACTTTCTTGGTCCAAAAATGTGAGCCTGGTAGCGAAAGCTACACCCAAACATACCACTCAAGAGTAACATTGGCATAAGGCGTTCTCAATGCGAAGACATGCGCAGTCTTTTACCACAACATCCACGGGTATAACTCGCGTACTGCAAAATGAAGTCCATGTTTCCAAGGCGTTCGACCCCTCATCTGCCCCCAAACCCCCAAGCCCACAAAAGGTCGGTGCCAAGAAGTTTATGGCTATCTGGGATACTGGGGCAACAGGTACAGTAATCAGCCAAAAAGTCATCAACGAATGCGGGTTAAAACAAATTGGTATTGCTGAGGTATATACTGCCAATGACAAGAGACTATCACCAGTTTATCTGGCAAGTATCTTTCTGCCAAACCGTGTTTACTTCCCCCAGCTACGGGTAACTGAAGGCACTATAAGCGAGGCCGATGTTTTGATTGGTATGGATATAATAACTCGAGGTGATTTTGCGGTAACAAATAGTGATGGAAGAACTACTTTTTCATACAGGTGGCCATCTATGGAACGTATAAATTTTGTGGAGCAAAAACCACCTGTAGTAGCACCCCAGATTTCAAAACCATCGCCCAAAGTCGGTAGAAATGACCCTTGTCCTTGTGGTAGTGGCAAGAAGTATAAAAAGTGCTGCGGTAAGTAAATCCACTACATACCACATATAATGCTCACCTAAACTTCTTATCCCTCCCCAGCTGCTCCTTGAGGTAGGCGATGTTTTTTACCGGGGTGGGGTCAATCTTATTCAGCATCGCCAGATAGTAGCTCACATAGTCGCCGTAGAGCACCAGGCTCATTATCTGGCTCAACCGGCTGGTGCCGTCTCCGTCCACAATCTGGTAGCCGACCTTAGCCTCCTCTAAAAGCTGGCAGGTTGCCTGATAGCGAAGCTGAATCCGGTGGGGGAGCCATGTCGACCGGAGCAGAACCACCACCGCTTTACCGGCTAGCTCCGGCGGAAACTGGTAGCCAACTATAGCGTTGTGGTTGAGTTCGGGGAAGACCTCATGGAAAGCCCACGCCTTGCTATTTTCGTTAAGTTGAGTTTTCCAGCGGTGCGCCACCTCAGAGACTATGCCAGCCCCATATATCACCGCTAAATTACCATACAGCTTCTGGGCCAGTTGCTTAGCCGGGTTGCGGGACACGGGTACGTCTTCACCTATTTTTTGCGACAGCCTTTGTAAAACCTGCACCGTTTCCGCCACATCTGCCGACTTATCACTGATGAAGCCGAGTTTACACAGAAAGCCGAGGATAGGCAGGAAGCTAAAGGCTAAAGCCGCCCGGGGCTGAGCCTTATAATCAAAACTGAAAACCGGGACACTTCTTGCCTCAGCCATGGTTTTCAGCCTGCCGCCGGTGGTAATCGCCAGCTTTTTTGACTCAGTCTCCAGCGCTTGCTGGAACGGGGACAGGACTTCCTCAGTCATCCCTGAATAGCTAGAAGCAATAATCAGAGTTTGGGCATCAATGAAGGCAGGAAGATTATAGTCGCGGTAGATAAGGATAGGCAGATTGGCTTCTGATATAGCCAGGCTACTTACTAAATCACCACCGATAGCTGAGCCGCCCACGCCGAGGATGACCACTTTATTAACCCGGGAGTAGTCTGGAGGCAGGTCGAACTTCATAGCCATTTGCCACGCTTGCTGGCACAGCCGGGGCATTTCGTGGAGGCACTGGAGCATACCTTCAGGGTCAAACTGCTTAAATACCTGAGGGTCGTCTAGATTAATTATCTACCTCACCCCCTTTGTCCCCCTCTCCTTCAAAGGAGAGGGGGAAGGAATATTGTTGAAGGGGCTTCGCCCCTTCAAACTTCCCCTTTTAGGTTTTTGAGGGTAACCCTATCCCCTTTACACTCCGGCTAGTTTTTTGCCCAGCTCAAGCAACCTTTCCACGCGGGCTGGGCTATCGCTTTCGGTATAGATGCGAAGCACCGGCTCAGTGCCGGAAAACCTGATGAGCAACCAAGTAGTATCAGCCAGGATAAAGCGGAAACCATCGGCAGTATCAAACTTCACCACCTTAACGCCATCAATAGATTCTGGCGGATTATGTTTGAGGCGGTTATTTATCGTCTGGCGCTCTCCTTCAGGAAACTCTATATCAACACGCTGGAAATGGTGGGGACCTACCTTGTTGTAGAGGTAATCTATGAGCTGCGACGGGGTTTTACCTGTCTTAATCATCAGGTCAAGGAAATAGAGACCAGCCAGAATGCCATCCCGCTCCGGTATATGACCCCGGAAGCCGTAGCCACCGCTTTCCTCACCGCCGATAAGTACATTTTCAGCCAGCATTATCGGGGCAATATACTTAAAGCCCACCGGCGTCTCATAGACGGGCACCTGGAATATTTCGCCTAATCGGTAAAGCATGCTGGTGGTAGTTATCGTCTTGACTATAGCCCCCCGTTCCCCACGCACCTCCAGCAGGTAGAGGCAGAGCAGGGCAAAGACCTGCAGTGGGGTTATAAATACCCCGTTTTCGTCTAAGATGCCAATGCGGTCGGCATCGCCGTCGGTAGCCAGTCCTACATCAGCCCCCTGTTCCTTAACGGTGGCTGACAGCTTGGCTAAATTAGCCGCAATTGGCTCAGGTTGCAGCATCCCCGGGAATAACGGGTTACGCTCGTTATTTATCTCGGTCAGCCTGATATTGCCGTCGCCGAGCAGCGTCTTGAAATAACCAATGCCGGCTCCATACATAGGGTCAACAGCAAGCTTCAGCTTGGCTTGGCGTAGCTCATTCAGGTCAATGAGCCCGGCTAAACGGTCGAAGTAAATCGGCGCCAGGTCAAGGTATTCTACCCGCCTTTGTTCTATAGCCTCAGCCAAAGGCACTTTGTCTATTTTTCCGGTGGCTAGGGTATGAGAAATATTCTTTTCCAGCTCAGCAATAACCTCGGTGGGAGCACTGGCGCCATCGCTAGTTTTGTATTTAACACCATTCCAGGTAGCTGGATTGTGGCTGGCGGTGATAATGATAGCCCCGCCGGCTTTTTGCGCCACCACCCCAAAGCTTATGACCGGTGTCGGGGCAGCCTGGGGACAGAGGTATACCTTTATCCCGTTACCGGCAACTACCTCAGCGGCGGCTGAAGCAAAGTCCTCAGAGGCAAAGCGATAGTCATAGCCGATAATCAGCCCCTGCTGGGCAAGTCCCGCCTGTTTAAGGTAGTCAGCCACCCCCTGAGCGCAAGCCCGCACATTATCAAAGGTAAAATCATGGGCGATAATCCCTCGCCAGCCATCGGTGCCAAATTTAATGGGGTTATTTATCTACCTCACCCCCTCGGTCCCCCTCTCCTTCAAAGGAGAGGGGGAAGATATTTTGTAAGAGGGGCTTCGCCCCTCCATGTTTTTACCCTCTATTTCAAACCTGCCTCTTTTCTCAGGATTTCGGCTTTATCGGTCTTTTCCCAGGGGAGGTCAAGGTCGTCTCGACCGAAGTGCCCGTAGCAAGCCGTGGGCAGGTAAATGGGACGGCGCAGGTCCAGGGTCTGGATAATAGCTCCGGGTCTAAGGTCAAAGTGCTTATTAATCAGGTCAAGTATGACCTCCTGCTCAACATTAGCCGTACCAAAGGTTTCAATAGAGATGGATAACGGATGAGCGACGCCGATAACGTAGGCAATCTGGAGTTCTATACGCTCGGCAAGCCCGGCCGCCACTATATTCTTGGCTATATAGCGAGCCATATACGTCGCCGAACGGTCAACCTTGGTCGGGTCTTTGCCGGAGAAGGCACCACCGCCGTGTCGGGCAATACCACCATAGGTATCAACTAAAATCTTGCGACCGGTAAAACCGGTATCGGATACCGGTCCGCCGATAACAAATCGACCGGTAGCGTTAATATGGTATTTAGTTCGGTCATCTATTAGTGACGCCGGGATAATCACCCTGATTACTTGCTCAATGATGTCCTGCTCAATTTTATCGTGGCTAACATCGGGGTTATGCTGAGCTCCTATCACTACACTATCTACGCGTCTAGGAACGCCATTATTGTATTCCACAGTTACCTGTGATTTTCCATCGGGGCGGAGGTAAGGCAAAGTGTTATCCTTCCTGACCTGAGCCAGTCGCCGACACAGCTTGTGTGCCAGAGAAATAGGCAGGGGCATAAATTCGGGCGTCTCATTACAGGCAAAGCCAACCATCATCCCCTGGTCGCCGGCGCCAATCTTATCCAGGTCATTAGCGGATGAAGCCACTCTCACCTCCAGCGATTTGTCTACCCCCAGAGCAATATCTTTAGATTGCTCTTGAATGGAAACCATTACGCCGCAGGATTGGTAATCAAAGCCATATTCGGGATAGATGTAGCCAATGTCGTGAACCACCTCCCGCACTATCCGAGGAATCTCAACATAGCAACCGGTGGTAATCTCACCCATAACAATTATCAGACCATTAGTTACTGCGGTCTCGCAAGCTACCCTGGCATATGGGTCGCACTTTAGAATGGCATCCAGAATAGCGTCTGATATCTGGTCACACAGCTTATCGGGGTGCCCTTCGGCAACCGATTCTGAGGTAAGCATATATTTAGGCGAGTTCTTAAAGCTGTTAGTCATTTTCTCTCCTTTTTACACGATTATCTCTATGTTCCCTCCTCCCAGCTAGTCAGGTATGCCTTCTGTTCTGGGGTTAAACTATCAATTTTAATGCCCATAGACCGAATCTTTAATTGAGCTACTTGCTTATCAATCTCTTCAGGAACAGGGTGAACCCTGGTTTCAAGTTTGCCCCTGTTTTTGACGATATATTCCAGACACAGGGCTTGGTTGGCAAAACTCATATCCATAACACTGGCGGGATGCCCCTCAGCCGCCGCCAGGTTAATTAATCTCCCCTCCCCCAGTAAGTATAAGCAACGCCCGTCATTCAAGGAATACTCATCCACAAAGGGTCGTATGCGTCGCTTACCATGAGCCATGCTTTCCAGGGCGGGGATATTGATTTCAACATTGAAATGCCCGCTATTAGCCAGAATTGCGCCGTCCTTCATCACCTGAAGATGGTGTTTGTCAATAACATTTTTATCACCAGCGATAGTAATGAAAATATCCCCCACCCTGGCTGCTTCCAGTAACGGCATAACCTGATTGCCATCCATAACTGCCTCCAGGGCGCGGACTGGCTCCACCTCGGTCACTATCACCTGAGCGCCCATCCCCCTGGCTCTCAGGGCTATGCCACGCCCGCACCAGCCATAGCCACAAATCACTACCTTTTTACCTGCCCACAGGATATTGGTAGCCCGGGTGATACCGTCAATCGTGCTCTGCCCGGTGCCATAGCGATTATCAAAAAGGTACTTGGTCTGAGCATCATTCACCGCGATTATGGGATATTTTAGCTTCCCTGCCCTCTCCAGACTGCGCAGCCTGACGACACCAGTGGTAGTTTCCTCGGTGCCACCGAGAACATTTTCCATTAAATCGGTCCGGCTGGTGTGAAGAGTGGTAACCAGGTCAGCGCCATCATCTACGGTAAGCTGTGGCTTACTGTCTAGAGCAGTATTGATGTGTTTATAGTAGGTCTTATCATCCTCACCCTTGATAGCATTAGTGGGAATGTCATATTCAACCAAGGCAGCGGCGACATCATCCTGAGTGCTTAAGGGGTTGGAAGCACAACAAACGAGCTTGGCGCCACCCTCCTTCAGTGTCAGCGCCAGGTTAGCGGTTTCTACCGTAACGTGGAGGCAGGCTGAAATTCGAACCCCCTTCATTGGCTTCTCTATAGTGAACCTGTCTCTGATTAGCTTTATTACCGGCATTTCCCGGTAAGCCCACTCTATTCGCTGCCGACCGGCTTCAGCCAGTGCTGGGTCTTTGATGTCATACTGGTCATGTGAAGTCATAAATTGCTCCTTACTTAATTTTGCTCAAAATATGAAGGTAATGAACTACCAATTATAACACGCTTTGTCACTGGCACCGCTATTACTCTCACTAAAATGCTGCTTCTATCGCCGGAACTGCTCGGCAACATAATCGGGTATATCCAGTGTGCCCATGATGATTGGTTTCTGATGGCAATCGCTACCCCCGGTCACAATCAGGCGGTGCTTCCCGGCGAATCCAGTATAATGGGCAACAGTCCTGGCATCATGCCTTGAATGCCAGCACTCGACACCATCAATATACTCCAGCATATATTTTTCAATAATCTTGGTCTGCTCGTCCAAATCACGGGTTATGGTTACTAAAGATGTCCCGTTGGGGTCATTGGGGTGGGCATGCACCAGGATACCGCCGGCGTTCCTGATTAACCTTGATGCTTCCGCCAGTGAAAGCGGATACTTGGGGACATCGCACTTGACCAGATATTTATCAAAGGCTTCTTGCTTATCCCTGACAATCCCCTTTTCCACCAGATAGTTGGCGATATGGGGTCGACCAAAAGCACCGTCAACACTGCCCTGTATCTTCTTGAGGTCTTCCATAGTAAATCTTTCCCTATTCTCCTTATCAAACTCAACATTCAGTTTCTCTAAAATTTGACGGGCTCTGGCTTCCCTATGCTCTCTCATCAATTGAAGCTTGTCCTTTAGCTCTTGATTTCCGATGTCATACCGGTATCCCAGGAAATCCAGGGAAACGGCCTTACTCCCCGGATACCGGAAGGTTACATTCAATTCCACCCCTGTAATATAAGATATGCCATACCTTCCAGCCAGAGCGATGGCTCTTTCCTGGCAGTCTATAGAGTCGTGGTCAGTTGTCGACATTAAATCGATATTTCTTCTTTTTGCTTCCTGGAAAACTTCTTCAACCGAGAGATTGCCGTCGGAACAGGACTTGGTATGGATGTGCAAATCTATTTTCATTCCCATCTCTTTAACAGTTCACTATTTACCTCTGTCATTTTAACAGTTCACTATTTACCTCTGTCATTCTGAGCCAAGCGAAGAATCTGAGACCCTTCGCTATCGCTCAGGGTGACATCTCGAAACCACCCGTTACTTAAATCCTTCCATTGTGGATTTACTGATTCAATCAAAGCTAGCTTCTTCCTTCGCAGCCATCCCTTGATTTGCTTTTCCCTTGCAATTGCAGCCTCTACATCGTTGCTTATTTCATAATACACCAGTTTAGTGATGTTATATTTCTTTGTGAAGCCCTCAATTAATTTATTTTTATGCTCATAGACACGCCGCTCCAAGTTGTTCGTTATACCAGTGTAAAGCGTTCTGGATTTATTAGTCATTATGTAAACGTAGTATTGTTCCACCACAACGGTTTGAGACCTTTCCCCTTTACTTTGTTCACAGTGACAGGGGGTATCAAGTATTACCTATTTCTTTTCCATACCGATGATGTGCCAGTCTTCAGGCAAGTCGTATCGGGTATCGACTATCAGGTGGGTGATACTAAGGTCAGGATACGAGTTCTTCAAGTCATTTAAATCTACTTCTTCGAACTTCTTTTTATTGTTGAGGTAGGCCTGCTCGGTCAGAGCGTTGGATACATAATCCTCTTTAGTCCGCTCCAATATCCGGGCGATGGCTACCTCCTGCGAACAGTCGGTTTGCAGGATGACAAACTGGAGGTCGTGTTTAGCGGCTATTGCTGCCGCCTGCCTCCTTAACGACTGGGTAATGAAAGTGGCATCTAGTATCACGCCATCGCCTTGGTCTAAACTTTCGTCAGCCTGCCGGAACATTTCATCATAGACCATGGTTCGTTTGTCCATATTGGAGGCGACCTTTTCGTCAAAAATATCCTCATTTTTCAGCACCTCCAGTCTAATCAGGTCGGTGCGAAGGAGAGGGTAGCCGGTAATCTTGGATACTTCCTCGGTGGTCTCCGTTTTCCAGGTGCCGGGAAGCCCACAGGCGATAAGCAAAAAACCAGAGCCCAGCTCGGTTTCTATAAATTTCATAAACGGTTCTTTCAATTTATCACCCCCTTTTATCCGGTATTAGGTAAAGATACCTTTACATATCACAAAGTTTGTTTATGTCCACATCTTTGATCTTTTGACCAACAACCCCTATATAGTTAAGCCTTTCACCGGTTAATGAAAGCCTATGGCAATAACGTTTTGTTTGATAAATATGAAGCGCATCTTTACTAATACACTTGAAGGTATCTTGATAACCTGTGTCATCCTCCTCTGTTAGAAATCTATCCTTAATATTAAAAGTAATCCAACCATTATCTTTTACGAGGTTAAAGGCGTTTAAAAATGCACGGGGAGGCACATCATTAAAACCCAAGGCGGCTACCGTTATGAGAGCATCAAAATCGTACTTTTTTAATTTTTCTATTTTCTTGTCGTCAAGTTGGCTCAAATCCATCACGAAATAATCGTCATAAATCCCGGCGCGATCCCTATCTACTGCGTCTTTGGCTTCAGCTAGAATATCAACGCCGATTACTAAATCACAGCCCCTCTTCTTAATCTGCTCTCCGACTGCACCATTGCCAGCACCGAAATCAAGTACCTTGTAACCCTCTATACTATATCCCGATTCCTCTAACACATCAATTAGCATATCACATATTACTTTTGGAGAGTTACATTTCAAACAGTCATGGAAGATTTCCTCATATAGTCCAGGAATATTATAAATCACACCGTAATCATGAAGCCTGATTTCTTCCTGTCTGTTACCGAAATCAACTATTATATATTCTTCATCTTGTTCTAGATGACAGTTCAGGTCCGGAATTGTAATCTCGTAGTTCAAATCTTGCATAATTCTACCCCCTTTATTTTAACCTGAAGTGCGCATACCTTACCTGAAAAGAAGCTATTCTATGTGTCGCATGACAAGCAAAGCAAAACAGCTACAGCTCGCAGTACCAACGTTGAGAGGCAGGCAAGCACAGAAATAACCTACAGAAAATGCACAAAAAGAGAGCCCATAGAAAACTTCGACAATTGTGGGAGAGAACTTAAATGAAGGAGATACTAATGGACTCAGCCCTAGTTCATTGGAGGTGGGCTAATCACTCAAATGATAATCTGCGGTCAGGAACGAGATAGAAGAGGGAGAACCAGTGTATTACTTGCCGTTCTTTGTGGCTTCTAATCATAAACAAACCTCCTAGCTAGAAAGTCCCTATGCTTTATTATATTATGTTGGCTATCCTTTGTCCAGTGCTGACTTCGGCACCTACTATAAAGGTATAGGGCAAGTTCTTCGCTGTCTAATCTCCTCTACCACCATAAAGACTCATCAGCTAATTTAACAAGCCTTAGGCAAGGCTCTAATCGACGGTCAAATTTCTAGATATACGATTCGGCAAGCTCAAAATACCTTTGGGCACGGGTTTTAACCCCCGCCTTTTCCCCCTCAGAGATATGGGGGTCATCGAGCTGGAAGCTCTCCACCTTCCCCCGCACATAAGCCCGGTAGCACTTATAGAAATTGAGTAGCTTGAGTAGCTCATTATCCTGGCTCTTAGCTACATAGGCATTAACAAAGCTAAGGGAGAGGTCAGACCGCCGATAGTTATCTAAATCCATAGCCAGGAAGGCAACCTCCGAGGCGACATCACAATACCGGAACCGGTCATTAAACTCTATACAATCGTAGATGCAGATGCCGCTGGTGAAGCAGATGTGGGCGGCGTGAAGGTCTCCGTGGCAATCTCGTATCCTGCCATCGGCGAGCCGTTTAATAAATAAAGGGGCATTTTGGCTAATAAAGCTATCGGTATAAGCCTTAACGTGCTGATACTGCTTACGAGAAATGGTGTTGCCAATGTATTTTTCCGTCTGGGTGAAGTTTTCCTCAGTATTCTGGGTAATAGTATCCAGACTGCCAAAGGTGCTGATTTCAGCATTGGTCTCAGCCATGTGGTGAAACTCCGCCAGTTTTTGCGCCACGCTGATTACCATTGGCGGCGACACCCGGTTTTGAGCTAGCCGTACATCCATCATTGCCTCCCGGGGAAGGCGGCGCATTTTGACCGCATACTCTATAACCTTTCCCTGACCGTCCAAAACAAAATCACCCTCATCCTCAGTTATGGTCACCACCCCCAAATAGACTTCAGGGCAGAGACGCCGGTTAAGGTCAACTTCTCGCTGGCAGTAGAACTGGCGCCTATCCAAAGTGGTGTAGTCAAGGTAACCCAGATTTACCGGCTTTTTCACCTTATATACATAGTCGTCGGTCAGAAAGACAAATGACATCTGGGTCTGCACCAGTTCCACCCCGTGGGTGGTGTCAGGATAGGCTTTCGGGTCAAGCAGGGCTTGAACCATTTCTGGTAGCTGCGGCATCAGCCCTCATCTCCTTCAATTTTTGTTGACACTTGGGGTGACGCTTAGCCAGCGTCGCAATTCCTCCAGCACCTGATGGTAGCTGGTTCTGGTTACTTCGATTAGATGTACCTGCGGGTTTTGCTTGATTCTATCTGCCCAGGGGTTGGCGTTGAACATAATAGTCCCGAGAACCCTTTTTCCACTGTCAATTATCTGGGAAACGGCATCCCTGAAGTCAGCCGAAAACAGTTCCATCTTGCCGATTTCATCAATGACGACTAAATCACAGTGCCGGGCTGCCTGGTGGAGAGCGGGAACACCTACCCGGTCTAAACTATCAATGTCAACCCCATACTTGCTTACCCGGTACGGGCTATGAATATTGACATGAGCCAGTGTGGCATCCTGACCATCCAGGGTAACCAGCCTGAAGCCTTCCCTTATCCCCCCACCCCGTATTTCCTCGGTGTAAAAGCCGCCGGCTTTGCCCCTCATCCCGGCTACGGCTTGCTTGATAAGGCTGGTTTTCCCGGTGCCAGGCCGTCCCGTGAGCAGACAGACTCGCTTCATCAGCTTTTACCGCTACGCACCTTCCTTAGCTAGAGCTTGTTCTCCTTTTCTCTTTTCCTTCAGCCTTTTTGCTTTGCGCCGATGCTTAAGGAGAGCCACCCGTTTACTTTTGTTCATCGCTAGATAATATAACCCAAATTAGCTTTTCCTGCCACCTTTAGCAGTGACGACCTCTACGAACTTGGCGAAAGAGCGGTCGTAGGTCCTCTCTACCTCTGGGGGAAAGACACAGCCAGGAAGTTCACCCAGCCCCAGGTGATATGAGATGCATTCGCAGCACTTGCCCTTTCTAGAGCAGGGCTCATAGGTGCAGGGACAATTGGCTTTGTTAACGTCAATCTGACATTCCATCTATAAATCTCTCCTCTGAATGAATTGTTTATTAGGGAAGATTGAAGGGGCCTAAACTTAATTACATATAGCGTTTTCTTATCTTTAAGGACAGTTCCGTCAGCAACTCCAAGACCAGCGCAGCAGCATCCTTATTAGCTAAAGATGCCAGCCCACAGCTGGGGGTAAGCAATCCCTGCTCTATCAACTGCTTAAAGGGGATGCCTTTTCTGGTGAAGGGGGCCATTGCCTCCTCCAGGCGGTCTTTGAGACTGGCTACCGATTCCCTGGCCAGTGATTCTTCATTATTAGGGATAATCCCCCAGGCGATAGCGCCCTTCCTGTCCAGAAATTTTTTAACCTCAGCCGGATAGAGGCTCAGCGACTGAGCATAGTTGTAAGCGTCAAAGCTGATGATGTCAGCACTGGTGTCCAGCAAAATTGACCAGTCGGTGTTGCCGCAGCAATGGACTCCCTTCAACCGGCTAATCCCACCGAAGACCTCTTCCAGCAGGTTGATAACCCTTTCCCTGGATAATAAGACCGAGACCGAGCCGTAGGCAGCCATATACGGCTCATCAACAAATATGATGGTATTGGAGGAGATTTGGCTCAGCTCCTTTTCCTGCCAGCCTGCCTTTAGCCTGAGCAGCTTGACGGCGGCATCAGCCAGAGTATCGTCATATATTATCGCCCGCTGGTTGTCATCGGTAACGGTTAGCCCCCAGGTAATCGGTCCGGTTATCTGCCCCTTAACCGCCCGAGGCGACAGGGTGGTCAGGGACAGGAAGCTACGGAGACCAGCCGCATATTCCGGGCTAATAGGATATTTATCAATATTATTCTCCAGATAGGCGGCGTAAAGCTGCTCCAGCGGCTTATCTAAATCCTGAGTGCGGTCTATATAGATGCTGTCCCCCTTGAGCACCACCCCGGGGAAGCCCTCACTGAACTGGGCATACATATTTTCCCGAAAGGAGCGCTTGGGTAGCTGAGGCCAGACAGGGATGTCTTTAAGGTAGCGGGTGACCAACGAGCACGCCTCAGCCGGGTCAGTATGGGGCATACTGCCAATAATAGTGGGTAAGCAGCCAAATTCTATACAAGGCATAAAAGTTAACCCCCTAGGGCGATTCTATCTATTTAAGCATAAAGTCGCTTATTAAGGGAAGTCAGAAGAAAGAAATTGTTTATTAACCTCACCCCCTTAATCCCCCTCTCCTTGAGAAGGAGAGGGGGAAGAGATTTGAGAGAGGGGCGAAGCCCCTCTCTCACCTACACTCCCCCTTCCCTTATTAAGGGAAGGGGGTCAGGGGGATAGGTTGCTAAACGACCTCAAGAGAGAAATTTGTCCTGCCCATAAGGAGTGAGATAAAAGGGATGAATCTACGAAATATACTTACCGATTAACAGGTTGAGCTTCTTCTTCAGCTCCGCCGGTATTGCCTCAGGGGCGGTAATAATAGCCGTCTTCAGTGCGGTAGCACATTCACAATCGCGCTTTTCCGGTATCCGGCTGACGGCCAACTTGATGATTTTCTTAGCAGTGTCAACATTCTGGTGCATGATATCCAGGACAATATCTACGGTTACCGGCTCGTGTATATCATGCCAGCTATCGTAGTCAGAAACGCAGCCAATAATAGCGTAGCAGATTTCTGCCTCCCTGGCCAGCTTGGCTTCAGGCAAAGCAGTCATCCCGACAATATCCACCCCCCAGGAAAGGTGAAGTCGTGATTCAGCCCGGGTAGAGAAGGCAAGACCCTCCATAACCACATAGGTGCCTTCCGGATGGACACTGGCTCCCACCTCCTGTGCCGCCTGATATAAAATCTGGCTTAACACCGGACAGAAAGGGTTGGCGAAGGGGATATGAGCCACAATACCCCCGCCGAAGAAGGAATTAACCCGGCTCCGGGTGCGGTCAATAAGCTGGTCAGGGATAACCAGGTCGCCGGGCTTAATCTCTGATTTAAAGCTACCCGCCGAGTTGATGGCAATAATGTGCTCCACCCCCAGCGACTTCAGGGCATAGATATTGGCTCGGGAGGGCAACTCAGTAGGTGAGATGCGGTGCCCCCGCCCATGCCGGGGCAGGAAGGCAACCCCCACCCCCTCCAGCTTACCGACGATGATGGTATCACTCGGCTTGCCGAATGGAGTAGTTATGTCAACTTCCTCTATATCGGTCAGCCCCTCAATATCATACAGCCCCGTCCCCCCAATCACCCCTATCTTAGCCTGTGGCATTAAGTTACCTCCTAATTACTTGCTAATTATGTCAAAAAGAACTTGACAAACGCTTTATTATGCTATATATTAAAGATAATTCGGGTTACCGAAGGTGGATAGCCCGTAAGGGTTAGCGCAGGAGGGTCGGGTATTTCCCGACCTTTTTGTTTAGTCAAGAAGCACTTCGCCATAAGAGTTATACTTACCTCGAAAAGACTGTGCTAAACGTGTTCCAAATGATGTTGGCGATTGTGGTATTTTGCCTCTAGATCTAAGAATATATAATTTAGAAGGGTGAGCAAGTAAATCGGCTAATTGAAGTCCAGCGATGTTATATTCCTTACGTTTAACCTTGAGTTCCTTGCTAATTAGCACTTTTTGAAATTCTTGGGCTGAGATAAAATAAGTCCCGTGTAACCATCTATATCGGTACTCTTCTTTTAATTCTAAATCTTCCCTTCCACCTCTACCCTCCGCTAGTACGTCTCCCTTTGCACGTTCACTTATTAGATAGCCTCTGTATCGCTCCAACAGGCAGGTTAAGCAATAGTGATAAGGGTGAAATGCTGAGTCTTTATATCTTTCTCTATGTATCTTTTTGTCTATTATTACAGTGAACAATTCAAATTGAGTAGTTCTTACGAAGTCAGTAAAACCTTTTTCCCAAGCAGCATTACGTTCAGAGTCTTCTAATACACCGAAAGCATCACGGTGGTTACAGAGTTCAGTCCTGTGTAGGATAACAGGTTCATCGGGATTATGAGGGAAATGTTGTTGTTTTAAGGCCTCAAGTTTTGGCTGGAATTCGAGGCGATAGTAATCTGACTCAATAGCTATACCAGTTAACCCAAGATAGCGACGATTAATATCGTCTAAACTCCTATAAGTGTGATCACCAGATTCATCAATATACAGACGAAACCTCATGGAATAATTATATCATACTCCCAGTTCGATAGAGTTTTCCCGCCTCTTTCCGTCTTTTATAGTAATGTTATCCTCTCCACATACGGCTCTTTTATTATACCCTTTTCGGTGATGATGGCGGTTATATAATAATGGGGGGTGACATCAAAGGCGGGATTTTGGGCTTGGGTGCCCTCAGGGGCGATGCTTACCCCCTGGATATGGGTTACCTCCTCCGGGCTTCGCTGCTCAATCGGGATTTCATCACCGGTAGCCAGTGAGAGGTCAATGGTAGTAGTAGGAGCCGCCACATAGAAGGGGATGCCATGCTCCATAGCCAGCACCGCCAGGGTATAGGTGCCAATCTTGTTGGCGGTATCACCGTTGGCGGTAATCCTATCGGCACCAACGATAACACAGTCAACCTCCCCCCGCCCCATAAAGTAGCCCGCCATGGAGTCGGTAATCAGATTAAACGGGATACCAGCCTTTTTCAGCTCCCAGGTGGTAAGGCGCGCCCCCTGCAACAAAGGGCGGGTCTCCGTAGCCAGCACCTTTATCTTTTTACCCTGCTCTTTAGCCTGCTTGATTACGCCCAGAGCGGTGCCGTAACCGGCAGTGGCTAACGCCCCGGTATTACAATGGGTCAGGATGGTAAAACCATTCTCAATCAGCTCGGCACCAAGCTGAGACAGCTTTCTGGTTGCCTCAACCTCCTCAGCGTGTATTTTAACCGCCTCATCAACCAATGCCTTTTTCGTCTGTTCTATATCTTCACCGGCAGCGGCTACCTGCTCCATCCGCTCAAGAGCCAGGAACAGGTTTTTGGCGGTAGGTCTGGTGGCGGCAAGGGTCTGGCTAATGTCCCTGAGCCTCTCAAGGAACTCGGCTCTGGACTTAGATTCAATTTTCAGGGCACCTAAAGCCACGGCATAAGCACTAACCACCCCAATAGCCGGAGCCCCCCTAATTTTCAATTCTGCGATGGCTGAGGCTATATCCTGATAGCTCCCCAGCTCCAGATATACCTCTTCTTGGGGAAGTCTGGTCTGGTCGAGGATTCTGACCCTATCCCCCAGCCATTCTATTGATGGATTATTCATCTTTATCAACCCTATCCCCTTTATCCCCCTTGTGAAGGGGAAGGGGAAATATTTTCGTTAGCGGGGCGTAGCCCCTCTATAACTCCCTTTGTTAAGGAGAGGGGGAAGCTACCTCTGTTTCTGCTTGCTTTTCTGGCCACTGGTTACGGTGCATCTCCATAAGCACGAAACGGAATCCATCCCTGACCATGTGCTCATATGGGGTGAAGCCGCATTTCTTAAAGCACTTCTGCGCCCTATAGTTGTCATCCAGTGTCTTCAGGTAGATTCGGTTGAGGTTTGTCTGGCGGAAAATATAACTGACCAGGGCGGTTACGGCATCGGTACCATAGCCCTTATCCCAATAGTCACGGTTGCCAATCATAATACCCAGTTCGGCTTCGCCTGTAGGCTCATTAACGTCATAATATACGCAGTTACCAATGTGCTTGCCATCCGAGGTTTCTATAGCCAGGGGGTATCTGGTTGGGGAGGAGTAACGCAGACCATAAGCATAGTCTGATAGATACTGAGAGAAAGTGGTCGTTAGCCGTGGGACAGCATCAATCCGAGCCAGTTCAGGGTCGGTTTGCCAAGCGTAATCACTTGGGGCATCGGCTAATTTTTTGTCACGAAGCCTAATCTTGCTGCCCAAAATCATCAATACCCTCAATGATTTCAAAGGGGGATGGGAATGAGTCTTCACCCGCCTTTAGCTCTTGTAGAGCTTGCTCCGCCATCTGAGAAATTGCCTCGCTGGGATTACTCAGGCACTGTTCTAAGCACTCTTTAGCCCCGGTGCCGCCTATCTTACCCAGTGCCTGAATCGCCGCCAGTTGAACATCAGTATCAGGGTCATCAATAAGCGTTATAAGATGGGGGACAGCTTCTTCCTCCCCCAACTCACCGCATACCCCGGCGGCTTCGTAGCGTATCTCGGCATCAGTGCTAGCTAGCTCCTTTAGCAATACAGATAGCCAGGAGCAATCACAGTTCTTGCCCATAGCATAAATAGCGCTGATTCTAAGTTTGGCATTATGACTTTGATAGGCTTCCCTGATGGCTTCCTTTACCCGGGGGAGGCTTAATGGGGCCGCCGCCTCCAGGACACGGCATTTGACCTCAATAGGCTTGCTATCATCACCGAGCGCAGCCAGTAGAGCCTGGGATACCTTAGATGCGTAGCTGGAGCGTAGCTTTTTATGCTCGGCTAACATAGCAAACCTGCCCAGTGCAGTAGCGGCTGCAGTCTGGACTTTCTCTGAGCTATCCTGCTCCAGTAGATTAATCAGGGGGTTAATCAGAGATGTTTCCTCATCTTCCCATAGACCCTCAATAGCCTTGCACCTCACCTCAGCATCCCGGTCTTTCAGGCAATTCCAGAATATGCTGTCGAAGTTAAGCTCAAAGTTGTCCTCGGCCAGCTCAACCAGCCGGTATACAATCTGCCGCCGCCGCTCCGGCTCAATTTCTACCCATACCTGTTCAAAAAACCTCAGCTCCTCTGAGTTCAGGTTTGATAGGTCAACCAGCCTGGAACTAAGTAACGGCTGGTTACTGTTACCCAGATCAGCAATTGTCTCTTTGATGGACAAGGGCGCAGGGAGTTCCATGGTTCTATTCCTCTTCCTCCTCTTCGCCCTGTTCCCAGATAGGCTCGGTAAAGTAGTCTATATACTCTCCTATAGCTTCAGCAGCTACCTGCTTCAATCTCTCTTTGGTTTCCTGAGCTAACTGTGTCAGCTCAGCCATATCAATTTCAATACCCAGCATTTTGGTCAGAACGTTAACTATAGCCAGAGCAGCCATCGGGTTCTGTATCCTGGTGGCATACATAGGTACCTCACCCAATAGGCAGACGCCCTCAATACCCCTCTCTTTGGCTACGCCCAGCAGTAATCCATTCAACCCGGCGATTTGAAGGTTACCCCTTTGCACCAAATCATACCCTTTCAAATCCTCAGCCACCTGCTGGCTGGTGGCTACTCCCCAGGCCCCGGGCTGCTCGGTGTGATGGATGCGGGTCAGGGCAGCGGCACAGGTATATACTCTCTTAACCTGAAAACGCAGTCCCATATCAAGAACACAATTAGCCAGCTCATATCCCTTGGCGGCTGGTTGGTCGTCGCCGATGAATAATATGACATCACTCCCCCCGCCCTTATTCTTCCAGTAGTAGAACTTGCTCTGCGGGAACTGCGGTGCCTCGACTACATTGTCCCTAACCACTACCCCGATGGGGTCAAAAAAGTGGGAAGCCACCACCTCGCCTAGTTCCTTAAAGTCTAGCTTTCTTTCTAGGTATGTAGCCACTATAATGGCTACATTGCCGATGCCGGGCCAGGCAGCCAGCATATTCGGCGAATTAAGTTTGGGACGGGCATAAAGCTTGACCAAATCTTTCATTTTATCAACCTCACCCCCTTAATCCCCCTCTCCTTCAAATGAGAGGGGGAAGCAGAGGTTTTGAAGGGGCGAAGCCCCTCTTAAACTCCCCATAATAAACGACCTACTTACTCGACACTGACAGGCTGGGACAATACAGGGAGGGGGTCTTAATCGAGCTACCCACCCACTTATCATCACTGCCAATAGCTGTAATCTGTTTAAGAACCTGGTAGATATTCCCGGAAACCATGGTATCCTTAACCCTACCCACTATTTTACCACTTTCCACCTTATAACCTAAAAGGACATTCCCGCTGAAATCACCGCCTAAAATGTTACCCTGTTCGGCGCCCATTAGCTGCTCGATAACCAGCCCTTCCTTCATGTCGTTTACCATTTCATCAAAGGCAGTGTTGCCCGGGGCAATTATAAAGGCGCTGGGTGAGGGGGTAGGTAGTCCGCCATGATTTCTACTGCCGTTACCGGTGCTCCGGGTATGGGCTAGGGTAGCGGTTCGCAGGTCGTAAAGAAAATTAGCTACTGTCCCCTCAGTGATGAGGGGGGTGCGTTGACTGGGTATACCCTCATCGTCGCAGGGACGACTTTCCGGGCGGTAGGCTATGGTAGGGTCATCCCACAGCCACAGTTTTTTATCAAAAACCGGCTGACCAAGCCTATTGCCTATAGGTGAAGCCCCCTCTAGAACCAGCTTACCATTGAAAGCTGCCATTAATGGTGAGATTAAGGCGCTGGCTACCCCACTAGGGGTAAAGACTACAGGCAGGGGCTGGCTGGACACTGAGGCTTGGGTTTTGGCTAGCTCAAGCTGCTGGAGCACTACCTCAGCTACCGCCATGGTCTCGGTCAGGGGATGGCAAGAGCTCTGGCTTTCACCAACAAAGAGCATATCAGTGTCATGAATCAAGCTACCCTCAATACCCACCCCAAAGACGCTCAGCCGATAGTTTGCCTGTCCACCACGAGAATTTATAATACGGACTGAGATTACCGCCTTGGTTACTCCTGCCTCACACATAATATCCGGGGTATGACCTCTAACCGTGGTTATGAGTTCTTCGCCAAGCTCAATCATCTTCTCTATAGATACCGTCTCTATATCGGGGTCGAAGACTTCAACCTCGGGGTAGGAGGTTGAGGAAGGAAATTCAAACCTGGCCGGCATGCCGAACTCGGCTGTTTCCACTGCCATATTGACCAGGTTATGGCTATCACCCAGCTCCGCAGTAGTAGTGGCATAGCCAATCTTGCCCTGTCTGACAATGCGCAGAGCCACACTGCTACTCTGCTTACTTTGAATGTACTTCAGGCGGTTGGCTTCGAATTGGACCGGCGTTTCTTCTAAAGAAACCATGAAGACCTCGGCTTCCTCAGCCACCCTTTTAGCTTGGGCTAGGATATTTTCCATTTACCCACCTCCAATCAGGCAGTGGCGAATCCTGATATGAGGGCTACCGTTAGAAACCGGCAGCGGCACCTGTCCCCCCTTACCACAGCCACCACCCTGGTTCATCTCCAGGTCATTACCAATAGCATCTATGTTGTTAAGAGTAACGAACACATTGCCGGTAAGCACTACCGGTCGTAGCGACTCGGCGACCTTGCCATTACGAATCATATAGGCTTCGCCGGCAGAGAAGGTAAACATCTCCATACTGGTAGTGCCACCATACCAGTTTTTGGCGTATACCCCTTCCTTGATGTCACCTATTATGTCGTCAAAAGAGGCTGACCCCGGCTCAATATAGGTGTTGGTCATGCGGACGATAGGCGGGTAGCGATAGTTAATAGCTCTGGCGTTACCCGTAGGCTTTTCTTTCATCTTAGCCGCAGTTTCCCGGGAATGAAGCCTGCCCACTAATTTACCCTCCCTGATAAGATAGGTCTTGGTGGCTGGCACTCCTTCATCGTCATACTTATAGCTGCCTCGCAGTCCAGGTACAGCCGCACCATCAACAATATTGAGCTCGGTACTGCCAAATTTTTTCCCCAGGGTCATAATCCGGCGTAAGCGCTCATTTTCATAAACAAAGTCAGACTCTGATAGATGTCCAAAGGCTTCATGGACGAAAACCCCAGCCAGAACCGGGTCCAGCACTACAGTATATTCTCCCCCCTTTATCTTTGGGGCTGATAGTAGCTCCACCGCGTGCTTTGCCATCCTCTCTACTTGCTGATGGAGACCCTCTATCAAGCTAAAATCACCCTTACTTCCCAGGCTCAATCCTACCTGTTGCACCTCGTCGCCCTCGGTAGCAACCGCCGCCAGGCGCAGGGTAATATCTGCCCTTTCCTGCTCAATGTAGCTACCCAGCGAACTTAAAAAGATGACCTTTTTATGGCTATCACCGTAGCCAATCATTGAGGTCTGAATCTTCGGGGTGCGCCAGATAATATCATTATATTCGTCCAGTAGCCGCTTCTTCTCGGCGAGGGGCATAGTCATCGGGTTTCTATCTATCTCGGTTGACACTATATCAACCACCGGTTCTACCGGAGCCAATTGGCTCTTCCCACTGCCGGCGAACTTAGCCTGCTTCACTGCCAGCTCTACCCGGCTGGGCATTTCACTTAAGTTATTAAAGCTGGCGAAGCCCCAGCCACCTTTTACCAGGGCTCGCACATTTCCCCCGATGGTAGTTGCCCTGACAATAGACTCTAACTCTCTTCCCCGGTAGGTAATGTGGCTGGTCTGGCTTTCCTCAAGGCGAGCCTCAATATAATCGGCACTATACCGCTTAAGTGTCTCAGCTAACTGGTGCCCGGTAGCTTCAAGATATGTCATAGATATTTTTCTCCTTTTTAAGGGGAATGGCTAGGCTAGTTTACAAAGGTAGCAACCAGTTGTCAATTTCATTAATATTGACAAAGCAGGGGGATTGTGATATTATTTTGTTTACTCCATTAGGAGTATTTAGCACCTTAACAACTGGATAGCGGAAGGAAGGTTCAAAGCAAAGTAAATATTGTTTGGAGAGTTTGATCCCGGCTCAGGATGAACGCTAGCGGCGTGCTTTATGCATGCAAGTCGAACGGTCTCGATTTATCGAGATAGTGGCAAACGGGTGAG